>CAVFIY010000001.1:0-5070 GCA_963622435.1 Bacteroides uniformis
TTTAGGTCCTGCCTGTCTCCAGACCTTAACCTTAATATCTATATAGTTATCCATTTTTCGTTTAGTAGTTTAGATGTTGAGACGAAGTTTAATCCGTTGAGTTTGTTTAACAGTTGAGATGTTTGAATTTTAGAAGAAATCTATGTACTACATCTTGGTTCGCTCTAAAGTTTTCTACTTTTGAGAAGAGGTTCGAAAGGGCTTAACGGTCTTTCCATCCTCTTCTTTTGGCATAAAACTAAATTGCAAATTCGTTAATAAGCGGCTTATTTCCACGATAAGCAATTCCATACTATGCATATCATCTTCGGAAACATACCCTAACAATCTCGAAACTTCCAATTGGCTCATCACTTCCATTAATGATCCATACGATAACTCGAGAAAGTGGATTTTTTCCTTATAGGAATAGCGAGTGGTACCTTCTGCGATATTTGAGGTTACCGAAACTGCCGCACGCCGTAATTGACTACACAGTGCGAATTGTTCCTCTTTAGGGTATTTGTTTAGTAGTTGATATACTTTTGTCACCATTTCTAGGGCTTTAGTATACACTACCAACTTCCTATAACCTAAATAATCCATCCGGTTAAACCATTAAACTTATTAACTAATTCAACTTCTCCTAAACTCCTCAACTTATCAACTCCTCAACCCGAAATTACAAAACTAGTTTTTGTAATTTCGGGTTTTTCTCTCCGTGAATTCATAATCCAACGGTTCCTTGATCAATTCCGGTTCGCTGTCCTCACCGGTGTATTTCCAGCAGGAAACGAATGAGAACTTATCATCTTGACGCAGGGCCTCGCCTTCGGGCGTCTGATACTCCTCGCGGAAGTGTCCGCCGCACGACTCTTCACGGTTGAGCGCATCGATAGCCATCAGCTTGCCTATCTCGATAAAGTCGGCCAAGCGGAGTGCTTTCTCCAACTCGTTGTTGAGCGTACCGGCTTCGCCCGGGATGTACACGTTGGTCCAGAACTCTTTCTTTATAGCGTCTATCTTCTCGATAGCCGTCTTGAGTCCCTCGGCGGTACGGCCCATTCCTACGAAGTCCCACATCACCAGACCCAGTTCTTTGTGAATCGAATCCACCGAGCGTTTGCCTTGGATAGCCATTAGTCGGTCAATCTTGTCTTGCACTTTCTTCTCTGCCTCGGCGAACTCGGGCAGGTCGGTCGACATACGCGGCACACCGATTTGGTCGCTCAGATAGTTCTGAATGGTGTACGGCAATACAAAGTATCCGTCGGCCAAACCTTGCATCAGCGCTGACGCACCCAAGCGGTTTGCTCCGTGGTCGGAGAAGTTTGCTTCGCCGATGCAGAACAGACCCTTCACGCTTGTTTGCAACTCGTAGTCGACCCAGATACCACCCATCGTGTAGTGAATGGCTGGGAATATCATCATCGGGTTCTCGTACGGATTCTCATCCACAATCTTCTCGTACATTTGGAACAGGTTGCCGTACTTTTGTGCAACCACCTCTTTGCCGAGTCGTTGGATGGCGTCGGAGAAATCGAGGAAGACAGCCAGTCCGGTGTTGTTCACGCCGTAGCCTTTGTCGCAGCGCTCTTTGGCGGCACGCGACGCCACGTCACGGGGCACGAGGTTACCGAATGCGGGGTAGCGGCGCTCCAAGTAGTAGTCACGGTCCTCTTCGGGTATGTCGCGTCCTTTTATCTCGCCACGCTGCAGTTTCTGTGCATCTTCGAGTTTTTTCGGCACCCAGATACGGCCGTCGTTACGCAGCGACTCCGACATCAGCGTCAGCTTCGATTGGAAATCGCCGTGCTTCGGGATACAGGTCGGGTGGATCTGTGCGTAGCAGGGGTTAGCGAAATAGGCGCCGTGACGGTACATCTGCATCGCTGCAGAGCCGTTCGATGCCATGGCGTTAGTCGAGAGGAAGAAGGTGTTTCCGTATCCGCCCGAAGCAATCACCACCGCATGGGCGAAATAGCGCTCGATACGGCCCGTGATCAGGTTACGAGCGATGATACCGCGCGCACGCTCCTCGCCGTTTTCGTCTTTTATCATGACGATGTCGAGCATCTCGTGGCGGTTGTACATTTTCACTTTGCCTTTGCCGATTTGGCGGCTCAGTGCGGAGTATGCACCCAGCAGCAGCTGTTGTCCCGTCTGTCCTTTTGCGTAGAACGTACGGCTCACCTGTGCGCCACCGAACGAACGGTTGTCGAGCAGTCCGCCGTATTCACGAGCGAAGGGAACGCCTTGTGCCACGCATTGGTCGATGATGCTGTTGCTCACCTCGGCGAGACGATACACATTTGCTTCACGCGCACGGTAGTCGCCGCCCTTGATGGTGTCGTAGTAGAGGCGATAGATAGAGTCGCCGTCGTTTTGATAGTTCTTCGCTGCGTTGATACCGCCTTGCGCTGCAATGGAGTGCGCACGACGGGGGGAGTCTTGGATGCAGAAGTTCAGCACGTTGAATCCCATTTCTGCTAACGAAGCGGCAGCCGAAGCGCCTGCCAAACCGGTACCGACCACGATGATGTCGATTTTTCGTTTGTTGGCAGGGTTGACCAACTTCTGATGGTCTTTGTAGTTTGTCCATTTGTTCTCCAATGGACCGGCAGGAATCTTCGCCATTTCAGGCGTAATAACCTGCGTTGATTCTTTTGTTGTTGCCATATTTATATTGGACAATTTTACGATTTACGGTTTTACAATACTTATATTATGCGCAGAGCATGCCGATACCCATTCCGAGGTAGTAGAGCACTACCACAGCGAAAGGCAGAATCACGAGGGTGGCCACCACCGTGCCGATCACTTTGATACGTTTCATCCATTTCAGGTTGTTCCAGCCGAAGGTGTGCAGGGCCGACCAAACGCCGTGGTTGAGGTGGAACCACAGTGCCACGAGCCAAACGAGATACAGCACACAGTAAATCTGTCCGCAAACCGGCGTCGTGAACAATGCTTTCACATACGCAGCTCCGTTTTGCGGGTCAAACGCGCCGGCGGTAGCGCCACCGGTCAGCTCGGCCAGCTGCATGCGGAACCAGAAGTTGTAGAGGTGCAGCACGATAAAGCCTAATACGATAATACCGAGCACGAGCATGTTTTTGGACTCCCAATCCACACCCTCTTGACGAGCCGTAACGGCGTAGCGGTCGTTGCCGCGTGCGTGGCGGTTCTGAATGGTAAGGCAGATGGCGTACGCAAAGTGGATGAAGATGAGCAGAGCCAATCCGAGCGTACCGATTACGGCGTACCAATTAGCGCCCAACACGGAGCAAATCCAGTTGTAGGCCTCTTCGGAGAACACCAGTGCCACATTCATGCAGCCGTGAAACAAAAGGAAAAATACCAGTGCCAAGCCCGTGATACTCATCACGAACTTACGACCGATAGACGAATCTGTTAACCACATAATTTTGATAAATAGTTATTTGATTGAATAATTAAGTTTATTCGATAGGATTATTGTATGGTATGTATGACCCTGTTATGCTAATTGTACATTGAGCATTGTGCATTTAGCATTTAGCATTTAGCATTGTGCATTATCTGTTGTCCGTGGCGACACGCCACGCACACCATACCGCCTGCAAAGGTACGCATTTTATTCGGCTTTGCCAAATCATCAGGCATTTCTATCCCCAAAAGTAGGTATTTGCTTATTTGAGATTGCAAAATAAGCGGTGGCAAGTCGAGGCATGACAAGATAAATTCTGCGGATGTTTAGGCTTGAGATTTTAGACTATGTGCAGAAAAACATAGAGAAAAAGAGCAAGAAAGATGCAAGGAAGATGCCATTCAGTAGCAACCTTTTTCGAGCCACCTTCGAACCACCTTCGAATCACCTTCGAACCACCTCCGAATCACCTCCGAAGAAACTATAGAATACGGGAAACGAAATACGATATATAGAACACAGTTGAATGCGTATATAGAATACAATAAGAAAAAAGAGGTTCTATCGGCTGCTTTGAAAATCAAGCAGATGTCACGCTGAAGAAAACAACAGATACAATAATCTTAACAATAATTGTGCCAAGGTGTAACTTTTCCCCGCATGTTAATTGTTAATTGTTAATTATTAATTCCCATTTGCCTATTCCAACCTTTTGTTGTACCTTTGTCGGCGATTTGGTACGAAAATTGCGACTTGCTCGCTGACCAACGATACAGTCTGCACAATGAAACATCTCTATCTGTCTATCTTTCTGCTGTTTGGCGCATGGCTTGCGCCTGTCTTGTTGTTGTCTGCACATGAGCAGACCAAGCAGCCCGATTTGCAGATAGCGGACAATACCTTCTTCGACCCGACCCGCAAAGAGAAGAAGAAAGAGGCGTATCGGTTCGAGGTGAAGTACCGCCTCGAGGCGGGCTATGTGCAGAATAATCAGCGCACCAAGAACTACTCCTATCCCGATATGTTCCAACACGGAGCGCGGCTCGGCGTGAATTTCGACTTCCTCTTGCCGTACCATTTCAGTATGCAGGCGGGCGTGCTGTACACCATTGCCTATGGCACGCAGGAGCAGCACTGGCGCTCCATGACGGCGCAGACCGTGCAGACGGAGTATATTGACCACCGTATCCTGCAACACGACTTGACCATTCCCGTTCGCTGTTACTATACCATACCCCTGTGGCGCAAGTTGAGTATGTTCTTCTATACGGGGCCGCAGATGCAGATAGGTCTGGCGCAGTACGACTATTTGCAGAACCACTTGAGCGAGCCGACTTTGGCGTGGCTGCAACAGCAGGGTGTGCGCACCGAGCCGTATGACCGTTACGGGGTAGGCGACTTGCGCCGCTTCAATATCCAGTACGGCTTGGGCGGAGGCTTTGAGTGGGATAAGTACCGTATTCAGGCAGGCTATGATTTCGGATTGAATAACTTGGTAAAGCATAAACTCGTCAGCAGCCAGCATCTGTGGGAATGGAGTTGGTATGTGAGTTTCGTATATACACTATAGGGGGCGGAACAGAAGAAGTCCTCTGAATATAATCTTCTAAATAATCATCTTCTAAAAAGAACTTTCGTTCAGATTCGTTCGGGGTGCCGTGAGGGCTGAGATAATACCCGTT
>CAVFIY010000001.1:5608-29055 GCA_963622435.1 Bacteroides uniformis
ACACGCTGGCGTTCAACGGCGGTATGTACAACACTTTCCGTGAAATGGCATCGGCGCATGTGGTGCTGCCCAATCACTGGCGTGCCAATGCCCGCTTCAGTAAGGTGAACTCCGACGGCTTTCTCTACCGCACCAACTCGGATCTCTACTCGTACTATGGCGACCTCGGGTGGTACGGCAAGCAGACGCAGGTCGTAGCACGCCTGTTCGGCGGTAAGGAGAAGACAGGCATGGGATGGGACGGCGTTACCTACGATGTCGCCTACGGCAAGAACGGTGCCGACCGCCGCTACAACCCCTCGGGCGAATACACCGATGCCGACGGCAACACTTGCTACTATGACAATCAGACCGACAACTATGCCCAGCAGCACGCCCAGTTGGCTGTAACGCACCGCTTTACTCCCAATTGGTCGCTCAATGCCACGCTCCACTACACGCACGGCGGCGGCTACTACGAGCAATATAAGAAAAAGAAATTCTCCTACTGGGGATTGGACACCTACACGGATGTCAACGGCGAGAAAGTGAAGAAAGCCTACGGCATGTACCGCAAGTTCTTGGACAACCACTTCTTTGGGGCAATCGTCTCGACCAAGTATGTGTCCGAGCCGTTGGATGCACAGATAGGGGTGGCAGCCAACGACTATATGGGGGCGCACTACGGCACACTGAATTATATTCAGGACAGCGTCTATGGCGGTGCGCTGCCTGTCAACTACGAGTACTACCGCAACCACGCCAACAAGGTGGACGCTAACGCCTACGCAAAGGTGAATTGGCGCGTTATCAACCGTGCGCAGGAGACACTCTCGCTCTATGCCGACCTGCAGTACCGCTATGTGCGCTACCACCGTGACGGATTGAACGACGAGGATATGAAAGACCTGCCGCTGACGATGAACTACCATTTCTTCAACCCCAAGGCAGGCTTGACCTATCAGAACCACGGGCATCTGCTCTACGGGTCGTTTGCTATGGCGAACCGTGAGCCGAGCCGTAATAACTATAAAGAGAATGTCACCTACGACCCCGAGACGGGTGAACTGACGGGGCTGCCGAAAGCAGAAACGCTCTACGACTATGAGGTGGGATACACCTACGCACATCCTCGCTTCACGGTCGGTGCGAACTTCTACTTCATGGATTACGACAACCAACTCGTGCTGACGGGGCGTATCAACGATGTGGGGGCGCAATCGACCACCAATGTGAAGGACTCCTACCGCATGGGCGTAGAACTGACGGCGGGTGTGAAGATACTCGACTGGTTCCGCTGGGACGGTAACTTTGTTCTCTCCCGCAATAAGATAAAGAACTATACGGACGCCCGTGATGTGTATGACGCCGAGGGGAACTGGCTGCGCAACGAGGAGATATTCCTTAAGGAGACGACTATCGCCTTTGCGCCGATGATTACCGCCATGTCGCTCTTCTCCTTCGACTATGCGGGCTTTACGGCAGGCATTCAGACCAATGTCACGAGCAAGCAGTATCTCGACAATACGGAGAACGAGTCGGCGGCATTGAAAGCCTTTACCACTACCAACCTCAACCTACAGTACCAGTTGCCGATGACGCAGTGGTGTCATCGGGATAATGTCCCGCAGATACGCCTGCTCTGCCAACTGAACAATCTCTTTAACGCCAAGTACGCCGGCAACGGTGGCAGCGACCTCGCAGTCTATGAAGACGGCACAGCCTGCTGGCCATGGTACTACGCCCAAGCCGGCATCAATGTCCACGCCGGCTTCGTCATAAACTGGTAACCACAGGGCAATTCCTAATTCCTAACTCCTAATTCCTAATTAAATAAAGCACAATCCCCTCCTATTGGCAACAACCAATAAGAGGGGATTACTCTTTATAATAGATACTACTCTTTAGTGAAAGAACCGTCGGAGGATAAGGAAGTTCACGGGTATGACCACGGCGTACACGGGCAGCGGAGCCCACACCTCGGGTATGCCCACCCATAGGAAGAACTCCAGCAGTAGGATATGGAGGGTATAGTTAATGAGGTGGCTGAGTGCAAACCCCGCACCGTTGCGCCAAGTGGGGCGTGTGTGGAAAGTGAAGTAATTCGTCAGCAGGTAGTTCACCACGAAACTCAGCGCATAGCCTATCGTGTAGGCGAGCCAAGTCCATAACCACAGATTGAACAACAGATACACGCCGTAGTGTATCCCCGTCGCCACCACGCCCACTACGCCAAACCGCACCACCTCTTTCCCCGCCCGCGGCACCCGCTCCCACAACTCCTTAATCTGCATAGGACAACGATACCGAAGTGAGTGTTCGGTTGTAGGGTTTCACACGGATAATGTAGCGGTACTCTCCCTCTATGAACCAACGGGAATACTCATCGCCGGCGATAAAGCCCCTTAGCGGAGCGGTGGATTCTGTCTTTCTTCCCTGCCTGCGCATAAGAACATCTTTCGCTTTGTCTTTGAGGAACTTCGACTGTACGACTTCCGTGCAGAGTACCTTGGTAGCGTCCACCTCCTTAGGCAGTCGCACAATGTAATACTCCAATGTGGGGGCGTTGTAGATACTATCCGCCAATCGGTTCTGCTCGCAGCAGTGGGCGATTATCTGTTCTTTGCTCTCGGGCAGAGCGGTCGTAACATGCACCTTGCGGTCGGGAGAAATATACTTGGAGTACATCGTGGTATACATCCGTGTATCGTAGTTGTAATGTACGAATATCCAATCGGTATAGCGGCGATAGAACGAGGATGCGATGACCTCGCGGTCTATATGCTCTAACTCGGTGGAGAGGCAAGTGGAGTCGGAAGACTGTAACATCGACTGCTCAAACGGCTTGTTCGCATCGTAATACAAATGCCGATAGTGGAACGACGGTACATAGATGATAGCGATTACCACCCCGCAGGCTATCATCACCCACCGCTTGTGTTTCTCGAGCCATTGCCCCCATGTGGAGATAAGGAGATTGACGAGTAGTATCGTGCTGAAAAGACCGATAACTACAAATTGGTGTTCCCCCGAGAATGCAGCAAAGCAGCCGAAGATGAACATCAGCACACACGGCACAATGAGGTAGTAGTTCTCTCGCACAAAAGACCAAGTGCGGCGGCGTTGCAGTACGGGTATCAAGACGAGCAGCAGGGCAAAGATACTAATGGCGGGGCAGTGCTTGACGAGCATCTTGATATTGTAGAGTTTGCCGCCTAACCAAGCAGCAAGGGAGAATACCTCTTCGCTGTTTGTGGCGTTCGCCCCAAGGAAGCGCGAGAAGTTGCCGGGCGCAAATATCTCGGTGCATATCCCTGCGGCAAAGCAGAGCAGGAATGCTAACAGCAGTCCCCGTGTCTCCCGCAGACGGCAGATGTGGTAGAAGAACAACGCCCCCGCAATACCCAGTCCGAAACTCTCTTGCCAAGAGCCGGCTACGGCAGCAAACAGGCAGAGCAGCACTTGTTGCCACACCTGCAATGTCGGCTTCTCGTCCCGAATGTGGAAATAGAGGCACATAAAGACCATATAGATGGCGGCTCCCCATACATAGTTCACGAGGAAAGCAATATGTCCCAGAAAGGTAAGACCGATAACGGGGATAAAGAACAGTATGCCCACTACGAGCAGATACTTGTCTGCCGTCATCGTACCGTATTGGTGCCGTACCCACCAAGTCATCCCCAACAGCAGCACGGAGAAAGCAATGGCACTCAGTACAAGGCAGGGCATTGCGCCCCACGCCCCGCAAAAGAGTTGCACGAAGGTGTGTACGATATACCGCCCGTTGGCGTGCATATAGTCGTAAGTTTGTGATAGCAGTGCGTCTGATAGCCCTGCAATCGGTTTCTTTGTTACGGAAGAAAAGCGATACATCAAGTCTTCTACGCAGGGAATATAGAAGTATATGAGTGCAAAGTACAGTACGCCTGCGAGTGCGAAGAAGATGTAGTCGTGTTTGGTGAAGTTACGGAAAAAGGATTTCATAATGTGTGGAGTTTGTAATACAGTTGAGTGTTTAATGTTTAGCGTTGAGTACAGTTGAGTAGTTAAGACTATCGAGCAGAGCAACTACTTAATCAGGTTCGTCCGACTCCCGTTGTACTCTTGGGCGAGATAGACGGGGCGGTGTTTCACCTCGTTGAAGATACGCCCCAGGTACTCCCCGATAATGCCTATCGTGATGAGTTGGATACCGCCCAGTAGCAGGATGACGATAATCAGCGTGGGGAAGCCCGCCACGGGGTCGCCCACTACCAGTGCCTTGATGAAGTAGTACAGTCCGTAGAGGAATGCGCCCGCCGCCGTCAGCAGCCCCATATAGGTGGCAAAGCGCAGCGGGGCGGTGGTGAACGAGGTAATACCCTCTATCGCCAAGTTGAGCAGTGAGAAGAAGTTCCACTTGCTCGCTCCTGCCACTCGGTCTTGGCGGTCGAACTCAATGACTTGTTTGCGGAAACCTATCCAGCAGTACATACCTTTGGTGTACCGTTCTGTCTCGCGCAGACGGCGCAGTGCGTCCACCGCTTGTCGGTCGAGCAAGCGGAAGTCCCCCACATTCTGCAGTACATTGAAGCGGGTAGCGTGGTCGAGAATACGATAGAAGAGAAGACTGAACTGCTTGCGCAGCCACGGCTCTTTGCCCCGTGTGCGGCGGCGAGCATAGACATCTTGCACCTCGCCGCCGTTCCAGATACGGAGCATATCGGGGATAAGCGTCGGCGGGTCTTGCAGGTCGGCATCCATAATGATAAGCGCATCGCCGCGGGCATAGTCAAAGCCCGCCAGCATGGCGTTCTCCTTGCCGAAGTTGCGGGATAAGTCCACATAACTCACCCGCTCATCTTGCGCCCGCAGGGACTTAATCACCTCGAGCGTACGGTCTTGCGAACCGTCGTTTATGAACAGGAACTCAAACGAATAGCCCTCTTGTAGGGGGGGGGTAAGCCATTCGCACGCTTTGCCGCTTGCACACGACTTCTCGCTCATAGCGGTATCCGTAGGTGCAGCGGCTGCAGTCTGCAACGGATTGCAGACTGCAGTCAGGGCTTGGTACAATGCGGGGAGGGATGCCTCCTCGTTGTAGCAGGGTATAAGAATAGAAATTAGTGCCACTGTCGCTAGGTCATTTACACACTTACATAGTTACCAATTCCCTATGCCATGGCAATGAGGTGTTTCAGCCAGGCGTAGCAGCGCTGCGTGGAGGAGATAGAGAGTCGCTCTTGGGGCGAGTGAACGCCGTACATCTGCGGACCTATGCTGACCATATCCAGGTACGGGTACTTCTCGAGGAACAGCCCGCACTCCAACCCGGCGTGTATCGCCAGCACTTGCGGCTCGGTCCGGAAGAGGTCGATGTACGCCTGCCGTGTCGCCTCAAGCAGTGCCGAGTGCACATTCGGAGCCCAACCGGGATAGCCGTCGCCGTGTGTTACCTCGTTGCACGCCATAGCCAGACAATGCTCCACTTGGTTCTTAATGCGGTGCTTCTCCGCCTCGACAGACGAGCGTTGGCTGGTGTTTACCTCCACATACGGAGTGCCGTCCGCCTCTTGCTTCATCTTAACACTCGCGAGATTGGTGCTGGTCTCTACCAAGCCGGGCATATCTTTGCACATGGCAATCATACCGTGCGGGCAGTTGAAGAGTGCCAGGATGAGTTGCTGTGCCTGCTTCTGCGGTACGACACCGCTCGGCAGCAGCGCATCGGTGAGGGTGAAGCAGAGGTCTTTCTCCACCTCGGCGTATGCCTTCTTCTGCTCTTCGGCGTATGCTGCCCAATCGGCAGCCAACTGCTCCCGATAGGCAGCAGGCACGCAGATAACCGCTTTTGCCTCGCGGGCAATGGCGTTGCGCAGGTTGCCCCCGTCGATAGCGGCAAGCAGGAAATCGGTCTTTGCCTGCAGCGCATAGAGGAATTCAACCACCAACTTGTTTGCATTGCCGCGCCCCTTGTTGATGTCGTCGCCCGAATGCCCGCCCATAAGTCCGTTCACTTGCAGACAAACCGCCTGCCAGGTCTCTCCTGCGGGGAGCGGTGCGGGTGTGTAGTGCATCTTCGCGAGGGTGTCTATACCGCCCGCGCAGCCGATGAATATCTGCCCGTCATCTTCGGAGTCGATGTTGATAAGGCGTGTGCCGTGTAGGTAACCGTCTTGCAACTTATTCGCTCCCGTCAGTCCCGTCTCTTCGTCCACGGTGAAGAGGCATTCCAGGGTGGGGTGCTGCAGCGTCGGGTCGGTCATGATAGCGAGTGCCATCGCTATGCCGATGCCGTCGTCTGCCCCCAGGGTCGTCCCCTTGGCTTTCAGCCAGTCGCCGTCCACATAGGTCTCAATAGGGTCGTGCAGGAAGTCGTGCGCCACATCGCCGTTCTTCTCGCAGACCATGTCCTGGTGGGCTTGGAGGATAATGCCCTCCTTGCCCTCATAGCCCGCTGTGGCAGGCTTGCGGAAGATGACATTCATTGCCTCGTCCACTATACATTCAATACCGTGGCGCGCGGCAAAGTCCTGCAGCCACTTCGATATTTGCTCCTCGTGCTTCGAGGGGCGGGGTACTTGGTTTATCTCGGCGAAGATACGGAATACTTCGCGTGGCTCGATACTATTCATGGGCTACTTCGTTTTTGATGGTTTCTAAATACGGAACGGGGAATGCGGGGCGGTTAGGACCTGTCGGCTCGCCGTAGGCGTTGCGCACGAACTGTCCGTTCTCTTCTTTGCGCTCCTGCCCGTCCAGATATTTGGTCAGCAGATAGATACCCAGCCGTTGCCATTCTATCATCGTGTTATCCGCTTGTGCGCAACTGTAGTTGGTCAGGAACGCCCGTGCCTCCTCGTCGTCCAGCAGGGCGGCTTGGGCATCGACGCCCGCAATCTGGGTATTGAACTTGTCTTCCAACGCCGCCTGCACTTTCTGAATATCGGGGCGCATGCGGGAGTACTTGGTGTATGCCCAGTTGGCTACCAGGTTGAATGTCCACCATGCCGAGGTGGGCGAATAGGTGTAGAGGTCGCCGTTCCCCTCCTCGAAGCAGGCGGGGATGTGGTTGCTGCGGCTGTAGATAGGTACATAGACATTGGTGGCGGCGTCGTCCACTCCGAACCAGAATATACCGCCTACCTTGGGGTCGGCGTAGCCGCGCATCTGTGCCACGAACGACCATGCGGTCTGCTGCGTGGCTGTCGGACGCTCGTACCAGTAGTGTACGCTGTCTAACTCGAAAGTGAGTGAGCCGTAGCGCAGTTTGCTGTTCCAGGGACCTGCGTCTGTACCTTGTGTGATGTCGAGAGGCGTGCCTTCGTATTGGTCGCGCATGCAGTCCTTGAAGTCCTGTGCGCTCACTTTGCGGTTCGGGCGGATGAAGAGCGGCATCGGCGTGCCGGCATCCTTACCTCCCGTCTCGAGGAAAGTCTTGCCCGTGGCATAGTCGAAGTACTGCTCCATGTCGTCGGAGAAGTGGCGGAAGAAACTCCATACGCGTGCCTCGCATACATACAGCCCCGAGAAGTCGAAGGGGGCGTAGGCGGCTTGGAACGAGAACTCGGTGTCTTTCTTGCCGGTGAAGTACCCTTTCTCGCGGGCGAACTTGACTACATCTTTCGAGTAGAGCCAGTTCTTCTTGTCTTTGAAGTCGATAGTGGTGATACGCGCTTGGTTGGCATGCCCCGATATGCAGTCGTCGGGTACGCGTGCTGCCACCCATACCGCACCTTTCTGCCCTGCGCCTTTGCCTATCATGTCCATTATCCATACCTCGTTGGGGTCGCCGATAGAGAAAGTCTCTCCCTCGCTGGCGTAGCCGTATTTCTCTACGAGGTTTGTCATGCAGGCTATGGCTTCCCGTGCGGTCTTGCACCGCTCCAGGGCAATGTAGATGAGGCTCCCGTAGTCGATACCCGTCGTGTCCCACAGTTCGGCGCGTCCGCCCCAGGTAGTCTCGCCGATAGTCAGTTGGTGTTCGTTCATGTTGCCGATGACGCTGTAGGTGTGTGCCACTTGCGGTATCTCACCGAGCGGTTTGCCGCTGTCCCAGTCGCGGATAGGGCGGGTAGCCCCTGCGGGGTAGTCTGCAGCGGGTGAGAAACGGAGGAAGCCGTATAGCGAGTAACTGTCTGCCGCATACGAGATGAGCGTCGAGCCGTCGGTGGTGGCGTCTTTGCCTGCCAGGAAATTGGTGCAGGCGATGGCGTGTGCTGCAGTCAGCACAGCGGCAGTGCAGAGAAAGATAATTCGTTTCATAGGCGTTGTGTTTTTTGTATTTATCGGGATTGTCTAGTTCTTCTAGAATGTCTAGATTATCTAGTTTGTCTAGAAAGTCTAGAATATCCGGTTATCAGTATCTAATGTCTAACTTCTAACCTCTAACTTCTAACAGCGTTAGCGGTCTAACAGCGCAGCGTTCTAACTTCCAACAGCCGCAGGCGGTCTAACAGCGTCAGGCGTTCTAACTTCCAACAGCGCAGCGGTCTAACCTCTAACAGCGCAGCGGTCTTTCGCCGCCTTCAACGCAATGTTATACGCCTTGCGGTAGTACTTGAAGAAGAATTGCCATTCTGCTTTGTGCGCCAGGCTTGCGGCGGCTCTGCGGGCTGCCAATACTTCTTCGTGCGTGAATTGCAGGTATTGAATCAGGGTGTCTGCTATCTGTTCCACTACCGCACCGTAGTTGCTGTCGGTGCGATGAATGACCACTACGCCCTCTGCGGGGGTGGCGTGGGTAGCCCCCTCTGCTTCCGCCCATTCCCCGAAGCCTGCCAGCGAGGTGGTGATAGTCGGGATGCGGAACGCAACGCTCTCGAGCGGGGTGTAGCCCCACGGCTCATAGTAGGAGGGGAAGACGGTCGCGTCCATACCGATGAGCAGGTCGTAGTAGGTGAACCCCTGTCCTCTGTCGGCGTTTGGTATGCTGCCGAAGAGCGGGTCGTTCCCGTCCAGGTAGTACGGCACGCAGACGATGCTCACTTGTCCGAAGCGCATCACGGGGCGGTCGAGGTAGGGGATGCAGACAAAGGCTATCACCTCTCGGCTTGCGGGCAGTACTTGGTGCAGTTTGTCGCCCAACCGCTGCATACTGTCGAAGAAGACATCGATGCCTTTGTTCTTCCATTCCTGCCGCCCTGCCGTGCAGACGAATAGCGCATCCGGGCTGACGGGGTGTCCTATCTTCTCACTCGCCACTTGCTGCAGTGCCGTGCGTGCCGCTTTGCGTTTGGCAGTGAAGCGGTTGCCGGTAGGTACGAAGTCCGGCTCGAAGCCGTTGGGTGTAACAATATCCACCGCCTTGTCGAGCAGTTGCTTGCATTCTCGTGCGGTTATCTCGCTCACTGTCGTGAAGCAGTCAGCCCATTTCGCCCCCATTTTCTCCACGGAGTGCTTGCTGACCATGTTCAGTTCTGCCGCCATTTGGTCGCCGTTGTAGCCCTCGAAGTAATCGTATAGCGGCTTGCCGTTGCCCGCAATGGAACGCCCGATACCCGTGGCGTGGGTAGTGAAGAGTGTGCCTATCTCGGGGCAGAAGTGGCGCAGGTAGAGGGTGGCGAATGCCGTCTGCCATTCGTTGGCGTGGGCAACGGTGTGTGCCTCGTTGGCAGGGGCGTGCGCCGCGATGTAGCGGTAGAGTGACTCCATTGCCTGCCCCGTGGCGTAGCCGAAGAGGCACGACTCATCGTAGTCGCCGTAGGCGGCGTGGCTCTGTACGCCGTACTGCTCCCATGCCCAGGCGTATATCTCGTTTTTCTTTGCCCACAGTGCGTCTGCCCGCAGGAGAACGGTGAGCGGCTGTTCGGGTACATCCCAGCGCCCGATACGAATAGGTATCTCGCTGTGTGTCTGGCGGAATGTCCTAGCCCATTCGCCGAGCCAGGTGGGGGTGTCTTTGGTGTTGCGGAATTCTCGGAAGTGTAAGTCGCTGTGTGTGCCGAAGTCGGGACCGAAGAATACCACTTTGTCGGGGTGTTCTTTCTGCATGGAGGCGGCGCGAGTGGAGAGTACGGCGTATATGCCGCCCACGCGATTGCATACCTCCCATGCGGTCTCAAAGATATAGTCGGGTTGTTGCATGTAGTGTAAAGTGTTCTAGTCTATGTATCTTATTTCTTTTGTCCTATGTCTTTTGTCTTATGTCCTGTGTCCTGTGTCCTATGTCCTGTGTCTTTTGTCCTATGCGTCCCACTCCCCTCCTCTGGAGGGGTGAGGGGAGGTCTCCTACCTCTCTTTATTGTCCGCCGCAATCTTCGTCACGCCTCCCAATCGGTTAATCGTCACGGGCGTAGCGGTGTAGCGGTTGTTCTCTGTGTTGATGAGCGGCAGGTACAGTACCGAGTCTGCCACTGCCCAGTAGAGGCGGTTGTTCACCACATCCACGGCGACGGCTTGGGTCGGCTGCGACTCAATCTGTACGCGGTTCGCCCCGTTCAGGTTCGCCACATACAGCCCGCCCGCACGGTAGTATATCTTGCGGTTGGCGATGCGGAAGCCCTCGATGGAGGGGAAGACGCTGCTCAAGTTGGCGAGGGTAAAGGTGCTGTCGTTATAGACTTGCACGCTGTCTTGTGCCGCTGCCAGCAGTGCCACCTGCTCGGCGTTCGTTGTCGGTGCGGGGGCTTCGTAGCGCGTGCCGAAGATGCGCTGTGCGTAATCCTTTTCCCCTACTCGGAAGAGCATGGCGTTGGTGGCGGTGTCCGTTATTTGGTAGGTATGCTCAACGGTGAAAGTGTCTGTGTCCAGTACGACAACGAGGCGCACCGTCTCCGGGTTGCTGCTTGCCTGCTCGAAATAGACCGAGTAGGTGGCGGCGGTGTTGGTCTCGCTCAATTGCGTGTAGAGGCGATTGCTGCCTATGCTCCATGCGTAGGAAACGCTCTTGCTGTAGGGATTATAGACCTGCGCCGTAAAGGTTACATCGTGGAAGATAGGTATCGCCGCGGTGTCCGAGCAGGTGAAGTTCGGTACGGTGTCATAGACCGTGACGGACTTCACTTTGGTCAGCGATTTCTTCTCGTCCACTTTCAGTGTGACAGTGTAGGTACCGGGCTGCTTGTAGGTGTGGTAGGGTGATTTGGAGGTAGAAGTGCCGCCGTCGCCGAACGACCATGCCCATTTCTCCCCGTCCGTAGCCAGGTTGCTGAACGACACCGACTGCCCCGCACGCGGTTCGGTAGGGCTGTAGGAGAAGTCCACCGTGGTCTTCTTACAGGCTATCAGTGCGCAGCCAATGCATAATAGTATCCATTTGTGTTTCATATCTTTTCGTATCTTGTTCGTTGGTTGTGTCTGTTGTATCGGCTGGGCGGCTCAAGTCGAGCCAATGCATCTCCGTGTCGCGACGGAACCAGGTCAGTTGCCGCTTGGCGTAGTGGCGGGAGTTCTGCTGAATGAGTGCCACTGCCTCTTGCTTGCCGTATGCGCCGTCGAAATAGGCGAACAGTTCGCGGTATCCTACCGTCTGCAGGCTGTTCTGTGTGCGGAGCGGATAGACCCGCCGTGCTTCCTCTTCCAGCCCTGCCGTCATCATCTGCACCACGCGGCGATTGATGCGGTCGTATAGTTCCGCCCGCGGGCGTGTCAGCCCCACTTTGACAATGCGGAACGGGCGTGCCGCCGTTTGTTGCTTGCGGAGGGTGGAGTAGGGAACTCCTGCCGTTTGGCATACCTCCAGGCAGTGGAGTAGTCGCTGCGGGTTTTGCTTATCCGCCTCTGCCCAATAAGCGGGGTCGAGGCGTTGCACCTCCTCTTGCAGCCAGGCAAGCCCGTTCGCCTCGTATGCTTGGCGCAGGTGGGCGCGCAGTTCTGCGGTGGCAGTAGGGATGTCGTCCAGCCCTTTGCATACGGCGTCGATGTAAAGCATGCTCCCGCCCGAGAGAATAACAACTTGATTCTCCTGAAAGAGGTCAGGCAGCAGTTGCAGCACATCCCGCTCGTACTGCCCGGCGTTGTAATCTTCTGTCAGCGAGTGCGTGCCGACGAAATAGTGGCGCACGCGCTGTTGCTCTTCGGCGGTGGGGGCGGCAGTGCCGATGGGTATCTCCCGATATATTTGTCGGGAGTCCGCATTGATAATGGGGCAATGCAAATACTCTGCCAAACGCAGACTGAGTTCTGTTTTCCCCACTCCCGTCGGCCCCGTCAGCACCAGCAGGGTGCGGCTCTGTGTCGGGTTAGAACATACATCCGTGTGCTGTTCGGAACACTTATCAGCAGGCAGCGTGTGGCTCGGTGTCGGGTTAGAACATAGAGCCATCGTCGAAACTGAGGTCTTGGAAGCCTTCGGAGTCGATGTCTTCGGCGTCGTATTGGCTGTCGCCGTAGAAGTCGTCGTCCAAGCCGATGTCGTCGCCTTTCGTCCCCTTGTTAAGACCGGTCAGCGGGTCTTCGCTCTTGAGTTGCTTGGGGGCATTGCCCGTGCTTTTCACGCAGCGCACGCCCTCCATTGTCCCCGGCAATATCTCTTTGAGGTTGCCGAAGAAGTATCGCTCGAACATCGGGTCGAAGACATAGATGAGGCGTTGCCCCTGCTCGGTGAGCAGGTCGCTCAAGCGGGTGTCTTCCATAACCATGTTGTCGTATTCGAAGTTCGACCCCATGGGCATAAGCGTAACCTCTTGCTCTTTCTCCCATTCGTCGTTGCAGAGGTAGAACGAGGTCATCTGGTCATCCGTATAATGTACGCTGGCGATGATGGCTTTGTGCAGGTCGAGGAAAGTGGCTTCGCTGTCGGCTTCAAACACGCGTCGGAAGTTCGAGTCCCCCTCTTCGCACGAAAAAGTAATTTTGTATATCATAGTGTTGTCTGTATTTCGGTTTACCGTATTTCCGTGCAAAGATACGACTTTTTTTTGACTTACGCAGATTGTTGTGTAAAAAAGTGCTTTTTTTTTCTTGCTGGGTATGGCGCATCCACGCCCCCGGTCTGCCGGATGTTCGGGGCGGGGTGTTGTGCATTGGGGAGTGAAGAGTGTGCATTGTTTTTGGCTTGAGGGTGGCTTGAGGTTGGCTTAGGCGTGGCTTGGGCAAGGGAGAAAAGTTGCACTTTTGTGCTGTTTCGAGGCGATTTTTAAGCCTTTTTAGGTTATTGGATATGGCTGCTTGAGGCGTTGTTAGAATGAGAGAAATTAAGGAGAGGGGCTAGATTCCCGGGGAGGCCGGATGGCCGGGGCATTGACGGGGCAAACGGCTCTGACGAGCCGATAGGGCGGGGGCTTGGCTAATTAAGAATTAAGAATTAAGAATTAAGAATTAAGAATTGGGCATAGCATAGTCAATTGAGCCGCTATCGGAGCAAGAAGGGCGGAGGGGGCGGGGAAAGAGGCTTTCTTTGTTTTCTTTTATTTTTCTTGCCGCGTATGCGGCATAGGAGATTTTTGGACAGGCGGGGAGGAATAGGCAAAGTCTAGTCCTATGAGCCTGACGGCTCACCGCGGGTGGGGTGAAGCGGAGGGCAGATGTGCGCAGCACATTGAGTGCCCGCAGCGAGCGAAACCCAGTGGGTTGAGCAAGAATTCCTTAGTCCACAACCCACGCCCCCAGGTTGCCGGATGTGCTGCTTTCGCAGACAAAGGACAAGTCGGAGGAACACTATTTTCCCTCCTAAAAGAAGAAAAAATGAATGAAATTGCACAAAACATTTGCGGGAATCAAAAAATAGCAGTACTTTTGCACCCGCTTTCGATGGAAAGTGCGTCACAGAATGGAGATTCTCCTTGCAGATTGACGAGAGAAAAACTTGTTCAACGCTCAAGCATTGACAAGAAAAAACTTGTTTTTTCGCAGTCAAAGAGGAGGAATCGCGGCGACTTAAATCTGCGCAGCAGATTTCTGCGTCGCAAGCGCATTCCGACGATGTCCAATGGTATAAAGGCTATTACGTCAGATTTTGGTTCTGAAAATCCTGGTTCGATTCCGGGTTGGACAACCAAGCAGAAGAGCCGATAAGGCTCTTTTTTTCGCCCGCTCCGCAACGGCGTAAGGCGTTTCGCTAACTCACAGAGATGGCGAATCGCCCGCTCCCGAGGGAGCAGGGCAGTGTGATGGGATACGGGCAGCCACACCGAGCGTGCGCAAGTGCGATACTTTTCTGCCCCATATTGAGTAACACTACAGTACTAAATGAAAACTTTTGAACTGACAGGTACTCCCCGTGCGGAGTACGGCAAGAAAGCCGCTAAGGCTTTGCGTGCAGAGGAACTCGTTCCTTGCAATGTGTACAGCGCAGCAGGTAACCTCACTTTCACTGTGAAGGCTGCTGATGTACGCCAAATGATTTACACTCCCGACACCCTCATCATCCTCCTCACCATCGGTGATACGAAGAAGACGGCTGTCATCAAGGAGTTGCAGTTCCACCCGCTGAGCGGCAATGTACTCCACATCGATTTCCTCGAGGTAAACGAGCAGAAGCCTGTTACGGTTGAGATTCCTATCCAACTGACGGGGCACGCTGCAGGTGTAAAAGCCGGTGGTAAGTTGGCACTGAACATGCGCAAGATGAAGGTGAACGGTATCTATACCAAGTTCCCCGACCGCGTAGTGATAGATGTAACCGAGTTGGGTCTGGGTAAGAAGATCGCAGTAAGCGATATTCATATCGAGGGTCTCAAGATGGTTAGCCCGAAGGACGCTTGCGTTGCAGAGGTGAAGGCTACCCGCCAGAGCGCAGGTAAGTAATCGAGTGTCCCGCCTGCGGACTGCCGTAGGCGTATAGGGATAAACCCCTACACAATGGATTCACAAAAAGGAGAGAGAGGCAACGCTTTTCTACTCCTTTTTGCTTGTATGGGGAAATAAACAACACACGCCGCACAGCCGCCGAGCAAGAGCGTACTGGTACGGCGGGGAGAACGCAAACAGAAAAAGAACAGAATGAAGTATCTTATTGTCGGATTGGGAAATATAGGCACCGAGTACGAGGGTACGCGGCACAACATCGGCTTCCGTATGATAGACGCTTTCGCCGACGGGGTGGGGGCGCAGTGGGAGGACAAACGCTACGGTATGGTGGCGAAATGCCGTGTCAAGAACGCCGAATTGGTACTGCTCAAACCCTCCACCTTTATGAACTTGAGCGGAAACGCCGTCCGCTATTGGCTCGGGCAGGAGAAGATAGAGGTCGGGAACATGCTCGTCCTGGTGGACGACTTGAACCTGCCGTTCGGCACTATCCGCATCCGCAAACAAGGCTCCAACGGCGGGCATAACGGACTGGAGAACATCCAATCCGTCCTCGGCACGGAGAACTACGCCCGTGTGCGCTTCGGCATCGGGAATAACTTCTCCCGCGGGGCGCAATGCAACTTCGTACTGGGAAAATGGACGGCGGAAGAAGAACAGCAGATGCCCGACCGCCTGAAAGTGGTCTGCGAACTCATTCCCTGCTTCTGCCTGCAGGGCATCGACCGCACGATGAATCTGTATAACGGAAAATAAATCACCCACACTAAATAACGAATCTCCCCACCCAAACAAAACAAAGCCCCCACTCTGCAGTCCCCCTCTCTGAGGGGGTGCGGGGGAGTCGGAAACAAAACATCCCACACCCCACTCTGCAGTCCCCCTCCTTGAGGGGGTCGGGGGAGTCGGAAACAAAACATCCCATACCCCACTCTGTTGTCCCCCTCTTTGAGGGGGTGCGGGGGAGTCGGAAAGGAATTGAGTATAGTCTTAATATGAACACCTACATTCGCCGCTTTTGGCAACACCCGTGGACGGTAGCCGCCACCAACCTGCTGTTGGTATTGGCAATCTACTCTGTGTCCCGCTACTTCTTCTACCGTATCAACACCGATATGTACCCGTCCGTGTCGCCCGCTCACTTGTGGGAGATGCTCTGCGGGGGCGTGCGCTTCGACCTCACGGCACTGCTGTATCTCAATTCCGTCTATCTGCTGCTCATGCTACTGCCTCTGCCGCTCTGCGTGCGCAACAATCGCCATTACTTACGGGTGGCGCAGTGGTTCTATTGGGTGCCGAATATACTCGGTATCGCGGTCAACTGCATTGATATGGTTTATGTCCGCTTCACCGACCGCCGTACCACTTGCACTTTCTTCTCCGAGTTCCAAAACGACGGCAATCTCGCCTCGATATTCTTCCAATCGGTGGTGCAGTACTGGTATGTATCCCTGTTCTTCCTGGTAGCAATCGTGCTGCTGATACTACTCTCTCGCCGCCCCGCACATATAGAGAAAGAGAACCCGTGGATATACTACCCTGCGGAGACCGTGCTGCTCTGCGTGTCCGTCTATTTCGTCGTGATAGGCATTCGCGGCGGCTTCGGTAGTTATACCCGCCCGATTACTATCTCCAACGCCCTGCAGTACACCAACACCCCGCAGGAGACGGCCATCCTGCTCAATACGCCTTTCTCGCTGATGAAGTCGCTCGAGAACGAGACTTACCATAACCCGCACTACTTCCCCGAAGACGAATTGGAGCAAATCATGTCGCCCGTACATCCCGCCATGCCACCCGAAGTACCATGCGTGGGGCAGCCCGACAATGTAGTGGTGCTGATACTCGAGTCGTTCTCCAAAGAGTATATCGGCTTCTTCAACCACGACCTCGACGGCGGCACTTACCAAGGCTACACTCCGTTCCTCGACTCCCTGCTCACTTGCTGCACCACCTACGCCTACTCGTTCGCCTCGGGGCGCAAGTCGATAGACGCTATGCCCTCCGTGCTGTCCTCTATCCCGATGCTGATAGAGCCGTATATCGTAACGCCGTACTCTACCAACCGAGTGTCCTCTATCGCCGAGCGGCTGGGGCAAGAGGGCTATACCACGGCGTTCTTCCACGGTGCGCCTAATGGCAGCATGGGCTTCCAAGCCTACGCCCGCTCTGCCGGCTTCCAAGCCTACTATGGTATGGACGAGTACGACGGCGAGGAGGCATTCGACGGCACATGGGCTATCTGGGACGAGGAGTTCCTACAGTACTATGCCCGTACGATGAGCAAACTCCAAGAGCCGTTCATGACTGCGGTCTTCACCGCCTCATCGCACCACCCGTTCCGTGTACCCAAACGCTACGAGGGCGTCTTCCCGCAAGGTACGCAACCCATTCACCAATGCATAGGCTACTCCGACAACGCCTTGCGCAAGTTCTTTGCTTACGCCAAGACGCAACCGTGGTACGACCACACGCTGTTTGTGCTGACGGCAGACCATACGAACCAACTCACGCACCCCGAATACACCAATGCCAAGGGGTTGTACGAGGTGCCGATTGCCTTCTACTACGCAGGGCAGTCGAGCGGCTATGTGGATAGCGTCAATGCAGTCAGCCAGACGGATATTATGCCCTCGGTGCTGGCGTGCGTCAACTACGACAAAGCGTTCTTTGCTTTCGGCGAGGACGCCGTCACGGGCTATAAGAACCACCCGTATGCCGTCTGCTACAACAACC
Organism: Bacteroides uniformis; assembly: GCA_963622435.1. Taxonomy (GTDB): domain Bacteria; phylum Bacteroidota; class Bacteroidia; order Bacteroidales; family Paludibacteraceae; genus Colicola. The sequence goes on from CAVFIY010000001.1 coordinate 22,997, forward strand.
CCGTCTATCAGATACTCTCCGACAGTCTGCTCCTGCAGTTCGACGGCGAGCGCACCACGGCGGTCTATAACTACCGCACCGACCGCCTCCTGGAGCATAATCTCGCAGAAGCGGCGGTCAATACGCCCAAGGTACAGGAAATGGAGCGATACCTGAAAGCCTATATCCAGCAGTATATCGCCCGCATGACGGAGAACCGCCTGACAGTGGAATAAACAATATGGAAACACGAGTAGATAAGTTCCTCTTTGCCGTACGGCTCTATAAGACCCGCTCCATTGCCGCCGATGCGTGTAAGAAAGGGCGGGTGACGATGGGCGGTACGCAGGTCAAGCCCTCTCGCTCGTTCCATACGGGCGACACTTTCTCCGTGCGCAAAGGGCCTATTACCTACACCTATCGTATCTTGCAGTTGGCGGAGAACCGTATGGGGGCAAAACTCGTACCCGCTTATCTGCAGGACATCACCGCCCCCGACCAACTCGAACTGCTCGAACTCGCTCGTCTGGCAGGGCAGTCGGGGCGCGACAGAGGAACAGGTCGCCCCACCAAGAAAGACCGCCGCGAGATAGAGACCTTTATGAGCGACGACTATTTGGACGAACTGGACTTTGATACGGACGACGAAGAGGAATAAGAGCGAGTGGAGCAAATGGAAAGAACCGTTTACCCCGATAATGCCCATATACAAATTGACAAATTGACTACGCTTTGAGGAGTAAGAAAGAGAATATCGCCGAGTACATTCTGTACTTGTGGCAAATGGAGGACTACCTCCGTGCGTTCCCCGCGCAGGCGGAAAGTACCGAAGAACTGCACCATCTCTCGGAGATGATGCACAGAGAGGGTATAATGGAGGGCGGACACCTCCAACTGGCGAAGAATGCCCTCGCCGAAATGGAGGAACTGCACTTGTTGCTCTGCGACGAGGAGGCGGCATACTGTGCGGCAGTACTGCAACTGCTGCCCTCGCTGGCACTCCTTAAGTCTAAGACCGACAGACCCGCAATGTCCGATGTAGAGGCGTGCCTGACGCTGATGTACCAGATTATGCTGCTGCACCTGCAGCACCGCCCCATATCGGCAGAGACGGAGGCGGTACAAGCACAAGCCACCCGCCTCTTACGCTACTTGAGCCTCGCCTACCGCACCCGCCTCGACCAAGAACAATAACACTCTCTACTTTCCTACTTCCTACTCAACCACTTCTATCAACTATAAACTATCAACTTTCAACTAAAGAAGAATGTCTCTCCGCCAACGCTTTGACGCCATACTTGCTTGGTTCGAACGGAATATGCCCGTGGCAGAATCGGAACTGCATTTCGAGAACGCCTACCAACTCCTGGTGGCGGTCATGCTCTCGGCGCAGTGTACAGACAAGCGGGTCAATATGGTAACGCCCGCTCTCTTTGCGGCATACCCTACACCCGCCGACCTGGCGAGTGCCACAGTGGAGGAGGTGCTGCGGTATGTACGCTCCGTGTCGTACCCGAATAGCAAGGCGCAACACCTGGTCGCTATGGCGCAACGCCTGTGCGATGTCTATGGCGGCGAAGTGCCGAACGATATAGAGTCGCTGCAAACGCTGTCGGGTGTGGGGCGCAAGACAGCGAATGTGGTCTGTGCCGTGCAGTGGGGGCAACCGACAATGGCAGTCGATACGCATATCTTCCGTGTCTCGGAACGCCTGGGGCTGACTACCAATAGCAAGACACCCCGCCAAACGGAGGACAGGCTGGTGCGCTACATCCCCGCCGAGGTGATACCCAAGGCACACCATTGGTTGCTGCTCCACGGGCGTTATGTCTGCACCGCCCGCCGTCCGCATTGCACCTCCTGCGGCCTCTCTTCTCTCTGCCGCTACTATTCGCAACACGCAAAATCCATCGCCGCCGAATAGTCCTCAAAATCTGTCTAATCCAAACGCAGTCTGTTTGTAGGCATTGCCTATAAGCAGACTTGTGCTGCGTATCCCCTGTCCGTCTTCTATCGAAGGCTAGGCGGACTGCATACTTATGACATTTATACGCTCTATTTTTGGAAAAATATGGCAAAATGAAAGAATAACTTGCAGGAACAAAAAAAAAGATATACTTTTGTGGCGAAATGTGTCAAAAGGATATAGACGCAGCGAGGACGCGTCTGCGATAGCACGATATATGTCGTATATTGGAGATATGCACTTGGCACAAAGCAATCAGTTTACAATAACGATAATTCCCGTAGCGTATGAGGAAATCTATACTCTCTTTCATCTTCCTAGTGGCGTTGTGCTTGCCAATGGCAGCCCAAAACGCGACTATCTCTCTTCCGTTCTCCATGGGGTTCGAGCAGAGCGACTCGCTTGAGTTGAAGAACTGGGTGCTTAATCCGGGTGTGAATGCATCGCGGTGTGTGGACGAGTGGCTAATCGGCGAAGCGGCGAAGAGTACGGGCGAACGCTCGTTGTACATCTCCGCAGACAAGGGCGCAACGGCAAGTTTCGGCATCGCCCGCAATGTGCAGTACGCCTACCGCGACATCGTGCTGCCCAAGGGTGTGTACGAAATATCCTTCGACTGGTGCTGCCTGGGGTCTTCCGAGGCGGCGATGTATGCGGGCGTGGGTTTAGCGTCTGACTTAACGCTGGAGGCAATCAGCAATTCCGCTGCCATTCCCTCCAAGGTGAGTGCCTGGTGCAAAACGGCAGGGCGTATGCAGGGTTCCTCGCTCTGGAAGAACTCTTCCCTGTCGATGAACAGCCGTGGTGAGAACACGGTGTACCGCCTCTTCTTTGTCTGGTCGTCTGCAAACCAAGATACCACACTTGCTTATCCGATTGGCGGCTGTGTTGATGACATACAGATATGCCTTGCCAACTGTGCCAAACCGAAGTCGGTGTCCGCTACTTCCACTTGCGACTCTATCCTCCTTTCGTGGGACGGTACGAGCGAGAAGTACAGTGTGGAGTACCGCCGCCGCGGTAAGAAATGGAGTACACCTACCGTGTATGAGCAGGAGAATTGCGTATTCGAGAATATGGACGAGGGCTTGTACGACTTCCGTGTTCGGGGTATATGCAACGGTACCGATACCAGTGCATACACTTACTTGAGTTCTTTCGTGCTGTTCTGCCCCGAGAAGCACTGCATCAACTATGTCAATCTGCACGACTCACTCCATGTCGTATGTACTTATGGTACATTCTCCAATCCCTATGCCGCCACGGGCGTGATAGACAACGGCTTTGCCAACCAAGAGCAGTACTACCGCCACTTTGTCAATTGGGAACCCGACCAATACGACCCGCGTACCAACAACCAACTCCCGCTTATCCCCGATGGCGAATTGGCATCGGTGCGATTGGGCAACTGGCTGTCCGGTGGCGAAGCGGAGTCTATATCCTACGAGTATGTGGCGGATGTGGAGAATGCGGCGATTCTGTTCTTGAAGTACGCCATTGTGCTGGAAGACCCGGGGCACGGCGAAAGCAGCAACCCGCGTTTCACCATGGAGGTGCTGGACGAGAACGGCACGCTGCTCAGCCCTACCTGCGGTGCAGCGGACTTCTATGCCGATGTCAATCGTAAAGACGGTGGCTGGCACACAAGCACTGTATCGAGTTATTCGCCCATATCGTGGAAAGAGTGGACTACCGTCGGACTCAACCTCGCCGAGTTGGGCGTGAAGACGGGCGATGTACTTACTATCCGCCTGACGACCAAAGACTGCGCTTGGTCAGCACACTTTGGATATGCGTACTTCACACTCGGTTGCGCTGCCGCCCGTCTGTACGGCACAAGTTGCGGTAACGCAGCCAGCATGGATATCGAAGCCCCCGACGGCTTCCGTTACGAGTGGTATAACAAGAACAACGAACTGGTCTCGACCGAGAAGCGACTGAATCTTCCGGCATCGGATACGACCACCTATCGCTGCCGCTTGATATTCACGGAGAATGAGGAGTGCGATTTCAATCTCTACTCCTCGTTGCGCCCCCGTTTCCCGATTTCGGAGTTCTCGTACCATTACGAGCCGGCGAACTGCGAGAACCGTGTGCGCTTCTCCAATAAGAGCCATATCATGACCGTCTTTGATGGCGATACGGTACACCATTACGACGAGGGGTGCGATGAGTATGTATGGAACTTCGGCAACGGCGCAGAGAGCGGCGTGAAGAACCCCGTCTATGCCTTCCCGCAGGAGGGTGGTACTTTCCCCGTTACACTCTACTCTTCTATCTCGGACGGTGCCTGCCAAGATGACACGACCCTCTATATCACACTCCCGAAGATAGGCGACACCGAGCAGACACTCGACACCACTATCTGCGACGGTACTTACCTGCAATTCGGTAAGTATTACGCTGCCGAAGAGCGGCTCTACTACGATTCGCTCAAGAGCGTGGCAGGCTGCGATAGCGTATGGGTACTGAACTTGAAAGTCCACCCCGTCAGCCACCTTGTCGCCCCCGACACGACGGTCTGCGCCGAAGTGCCGCTCTGTATCGACGGCAAGTGCTATCAACATTCCACATCTGGCGAGTTCGTCCGCTTCTGGAAAGACTCGTACGGCTGCGACTCCACTATCTCTATGTATGTCCACATGCTCGATTCCATTCTGCCGACGGTGGTGGTTGTAGAGCCGGAAGATAAGGAGGGTACGGGCAGTATCACGGTCGGCGGCAAAGGCTACGATTACTACTACCTGAACGGTGTACGCTATGATGCTTCGCAGACCTATTTCTCCGGCTTGGACGGCGGTGTGTTCGACTTCCAATTCTTCAACGACTTCGGCTGCTCCATAGAGCGTTCCGATACGATGAACTGCGAGTGCCTGCAAATCCGAGTGGGCGACATCGCCTATGCCTGCCAGGGTGGGGACAGTTGGATTATCCCTATCGCAATCGATTCGGGTATTCCTACTACCTATTCCGTCTTCTTCGACTCGGTGGCACACGCAGCGGGGCTACAGGATATTGAGAAAGTGCGCTATACCAAGCAAGACCAAGAACTTGTGGTGCCTATCCCTGCCGGTCTTGCTCCTTACCGCTACCATGCGCAATTGTGGTTTAGCAACTCGCTGGGGGATTGCCGCGACACAACCATACAAGTGGAGTTCCCGCTCTTCTTCTCCGAGCAACTGATATACCAACGCTGGAGCGATGTACTCTCTGTGCGGGGAACAAAATACAATGGCGGTTACCAATTCGATAAGTTCCAATGGCGGAAGAATGGGGAGGATATTCCGGGGGCTACCCATTCCTACTACTACGAGGAAGGCGGGTTGGATACCACGGCAGAGTACCAAGTATGGGTTACACTCCCCGACGGCACGGTGCTATCCACTTGTCCGTTCACGCCGAAAGCCGATACAGATGTACCGCAGTCGCCCAAGAAGACCATAGAGAACCAACGCTTGGTGATTACCCGCGATGGCGTGCAGTATAATGCACAAGGTATGAAACTCAATCGCTACGCCGAATAGGAACGGCGGTGTCGTTGAGGCGTGGAACTCTGTAACAAACTGAACAATCAAGACCGACACAAAACTATGTATTTCAATCGTATATATAAGCGTTTAGGGAGCATTGCCATACTACTGTGCGTAGCCGCTATGCCTGTTGTAGCAGCGGGGAAAACACCCGCCAAAGCAAGCAAGGCACCCGTCAAGAAAACTGCGGCGCAGAAAGCAAAAGACAGGACAACTACAACTAACCCCGCACGGCGGTGGGATATTCATAACATCGCTTTCTGGGGCGGCGCAGGCTACTCGGGTTTGGTACACTCGTCGCTATCGGGCAACTATGGCACTGATAATACAGGCGTATTCAACAATAAGTTCGTCGGCGGGGGTGGCGGTATCTTGGGCGTAGGCTACGAGTACAAGTACAAACGCTTTATCCTCTCTGTAGGTCCCGAATTCAAACTATTCTCCTCTACCGACAAGTTCTCTTTCTCTGCTCCGTACAATCAACCGCTGTCGGATTACGAGGGTATGGTGAAAGACTATCGCTTGGATAAGATGCGTGAGAACCAAGTCCTCGGGCAGATTACAGTCCCCGTTCTCTTCGGTGG
>CAVFIY010000002.1:0-27364 GCA_963622435.1 Bacteroides uniformis
GCATACTTCTATTTCGAACTGCCTGAAGATCAAGCGATTTGCCACTTCATGGGTGAGGTAAACGAGACCCGACACATTTGGATGCACAACAACCAGGCTGTGCTGTCGCCCGAGTGGTCAATCCACAGTGCGGCTGCCACTCACAACTACACATTCATCTGGGGTATGGGCGGTGAAAACCTCGACTACGGAGACCAGGATTTCAGCCTTATCACAGACTTGAAATAATGTGTAATTTTTAATTTGTAATGTGTAATTAGTAATTTGTAATTGGGCATTACATAAAATACAAGTAGTCCAAGACAAAACTATCCTCATTGTATCCTCCTTGCATCCACCGCGCTTCTAATTAAGAATTAAGAATGATGAATTAAGAATTGCATGGTGAGTTGTTCTAAATTGCAGAATGAGTTTCTTTGCATCCGCCGTGCTTCTAATTAGGAATTAGAAATTAGGAATTAGGAATTGCATGGTGAGTTGTTCTAAATTGCAAGATAAGTTGCTCTGATTTATATAAACAGTTATGAATGAGTTACTTAGACTTGCAGAGTATTAAAAGAAAGAAAGGCTGCAGTCGTAGCGGGCGAAACTTTTTTCTTGTAAGAAAAAAGAAAAATTGCGCACTATGCGCAACAAGGACAGCAAAAATAGCGTACCTTTGCAGCGGATTTTAGAACACTATCCTCGCAGCAGATGTAAGGACTATACAAAGAAACTATATACTATATATTGAAAGCGTACACATAAGGTAACATAAGGTAAAGTAGGCGTATATATTATATAGGGAAAGGATTGAAGAAGGATTGGAAAGAGGATTAAAAAAGAAGACTCAAAGGAGGCTCAAAAAGAAGACTCAAAAGAGGCTCGGATGAGGACAATTGAAAGAAACAACAACTAACCACTAATAACAAAACAGTTATGAAAAACCCATTTTCTTTGGAAGGAAAGAATGCGTGGATTACAGGCGCATCCTACGGAATTGGTTTCAACATTGCAAAGGCATTTGTTGAGGCAGGTATCAAGACCATCATCTTCAACGACATCAACGAGGCTGCCCTCGAACGCGGCTTGAACAACTATGCGGAAGCAGGTATCAAGAATGTGAAAGGCTATGTCTGCGATGTAACAAAAGAAGACGATGTCAAAGCATTGGTTGAGAAAATTCACCAAGAAGTAGGACAAATCGATATCCTCGTAAACAACGCCGGTATCATCAAGCGTATCCCTATGCACGAGATGAAACGCCAAGAGTTTCAACAAGTTATCGATGTGGACTTGGTGGCTCCGTTCATCGTAAGTTCTGCCGTACTGCCCGAAATGATGGCACGCAAAGAGGGAAAAATCATCAATATCTGCTCGATGATGTCCGAACTCGGTCGCGAGACGGTCAGCGCTTATGCTGCTGCCAAAGGTGGTCTGAAGATGTTGACCCGCAACATCTGCTCGGAGTACGGCGCATACAACATTCAGTGCAACGGCATCGGTCCGGGCTACATCGCTACCCCGCAAACCGCTCCGCTGCGTGAGATTCAACCCGACGGCAGCCGTCATCCGTTCGACAAGTTCATCTGCGCAAAGACCCCTGCAGGTCGTTGGCTCGAGCCGAGTGAGTTGGGAGGTCCTGCCGTGTTCTTGGCTTCGCACGCTTCAGATGCCGTAAACGGACACATCCTCTATGTGGACGGCGGTATCTTGGCGTACATCGGCAAACAACCGGAATAAAATAATTAGGAATTAGGAGTTAGGAATTAGGAATTCTAATGAAAAAAGCACTTTATTTTGCGGCATGTCTGTGCGTGTTGGCTGCTTGTCAGCCGACCGAACAGGCACGCGTTTACGGACGCTATGTGCCTGAACGCAAAGACGACTTTGCGTGGGAAAATGAGTATGCTGCCTTCCGTCTCTACGGTCCTGCCCTGCTGCCCGAGTACCCCTCGAACGGCGTGGACTTGTGGCTGAAGGCTACCCCCGAACTGGTGGTTGACAGTTTCTACTATCGCGAACACCAACTCGGACTGCCGTATCACATCAACTATGGCAAAGGACTCGACTGCTACAAGGTGGCGCACACAGTAGGCTGCGGCGGATTGGCTGTCATGGCAGACAGTACACTCTATGTGGGTGGTCCCTACTCGAGTTGGAAAATCCTGGAGCAGACACCCAACAAGTTTGTGTTCTGTCTGACCTACGACAGTCTGCTCGTCTGCGACCAAATAATGAACGCCACCTACACCGTTACTGCGGAAGCAGGCAAACTGTTCAACAAGGCGGAAGTGGTGATAAACTGTCCGACCAAGATACGCCTGCCGCAACTCTATGTGGGCGGCGGTATCTACATGCACGACACGGTGGACAATGTGATGCAGTGCGGCAAGTGCGGCGCCATTGCGTATTGCGAAGACGCTCTGTCGGACAAATATGCGGCAAAACTGAACTACGAGTACAACGGTTCGACCTCGCAAGGGCGTGATTATGTGGCAGTTGTAACACCGGGTGCTACCTATCAGGGTGTCTTGGACGGCAGTCTGCTGTCGCTCAAAGAATACCATGTAGGCGACACACTGACTTACTACTTCGGCGCATGCTGGAGCGAGTGGAGCAACGGCGAACTGCGCATGCCGACCGACAACGATTGGTTCGAGGCGGTACGCAAAGAAGCAAAGAACCTCTAAAACGCAAATCACATAGGCATGACCTATCTAATACTACGACTTTCGACGCTGGGGAATGTGGCGATGACCGTGCCGGTCATCGCCTCCGCCGGCAGACTGCAACCGAATGACCGATTTGTCGTAGTGGCGAAAAAGCCCCTCGGGGCGATGTTTTACGGGGTAGAAAATGCTGTTTATCATCAGGTTACGGCGACGGGTGCGTGGCGGGTGCTACGCCTTTGGCATGCGCTGCAAAAATACCATATCGACTGCGTTATCGACCTACAAGATGTGGCACAGACCCACCTGCTGCGTGTACTGTTCCGCCTGCAGGGGAAGCGGATTGTGAGCATACACTACGGGCGGATGCAGAAACGGCGGATGTTGTTCAGAGGCGCCACCAAGAGTGAGGCTCTGCCGACCGAGTTCGACCGCTACCGAGATGCACTCGAGCGAGCGGGGCTGCACACGGATGACGGGTTCGAGGCGTTGGAGATAAATAAGGCGGCACAGCATGCCGTCCGTGAGCGGTTTGGAGAGAAGACGGGGCGGTGGATTGGGATTGCGCCTTTCGCGAAATCGAAATCGAACATGTTGCCCTATCGCATAACGAAAGAGGTAATAGAGCGGTTGTCGGCAGAGGCGGACACCCACCTGTATCTCTTCGGGGCAGGAAAAATAGAATGTGAGATGTTGCGCCAATGGGCAAGCGTCTTCCCGAACACAACAAGCGTGGCGGGGCAGTTGCCGTTGGAGCAGGAATTGGAACTTATGCGGAGCCTCGACTGTATGATATGTATGGACTCCGCCAATCAGCACCTCAGTTCGCTCGTGGGACTACGGGCGGTGAGCGTATGGTGCGCCACCCATCCGAAGATGGGTTTCATGGGGTGGAAACAACGGGAAGAAGACATAATTCAACGGGAAGACATCGTATGCCGCCCCTGCACTTGTCACGGACGGAACTGGTGTTGGTACCGCAACTTTGCCTGCAAAGAAATTGAGGCAGAAAAAATCATACAACAAGTAAACAACGGGCGTAATGACCAACAAAAAGACGAGAAATGTCGTACCTTTGCACCCGAAATCGAAATAGGAAACAGACTATAAACAACACGATATGAGTAAGATAATTTCGTTAGCCAATCAAAAAGGCGGAGTGGGAAAGACCACCACAGCCATCAATTTAGCCGCCGCCTTGGCTATGCAAAAAAAGAAAGTGCTTTTGGTCGATGCCGACCCACAAGCCAATGCCTCATCGGGATTGGGCGTGGAGATCCGCGAGCAGGAAAGTACTATATATGAATGTCTTATCAACGGCATTGACCCGCACACGGCGATTGTATCAACCTCTGTAAAAGGGTTGGATTTGGTACCGAGCCATATTGACCTAGTGGGCGCGGAGATAGAGATGCTCAATATCGAGAACCGCGAGACGCTACTCAAGAATATCCTCGGGCAGGTACGGGCAGAATACGATTATATCCTCATCGACTGCTCGCCGTCGCTCGGACTTATCACCGTCAACGCACTCACGGCGAGCGATAGTGTGATTATCCCCGTACAGTGTGAGTTCTTCGCCCTCGAAGGAATCGCTAAGTTGCTCAATACCATAAAGATAATCAAGTCGCAACTCAACCCTGCGCTGCAGATAGAGGGTTTCTTGCTGACGATGTACGACAACCGTCTGCGCCTGAGCAACCAAGTGTATGAAGAGGTGAAACGCCATTTCGGGGACTTGGTTTTCAACGCTGTTATCGCCCGCAATGTGCGCCTCAGCGAGGCACCGAGCCACGGGATGTCGGTGTTGGAGTACGACCCGCAGAGCAAAGGGGCGCAGAACTACCAGGCACTCGCCAAAGAACTCATCCGACGCAACAAAGCCTAAACTTTCTTCTCTAAACAAAACTGCACTGAACTCTCAACACTAAACACTCAACTAAAAGAAAATGAAGAAAATAACCGGACTGGGGCGAGGACTGGATGCCCTGATAGATACCACGCATGTGGACACCAACGGCGGGAGCAGCATCAGCGAGGTGGAACTGAACAAGATAGTGGCGAACCCCGACCAACCGCGCCGTAACTTTGACAAAGAATCGTTGGAGGAACTGGCGGATTCCATTCGGGAACACGGCGTCATATCCCCCATCACACTCCGCAAAAACGACGACGGCACCTATATGATTATCGCCGGTGAACGGCGTTTCCGTGCGTCGAAGATGGCAGGGCTGAACTCTATCCCTGCCTATATCCGCACGGCGAAGGACGAGCAGGTGATGGAGTGGGCACTCATCGAGAACATTCAGCGCGAAGACCTCGATGCGATAGAGATTGCCTTGGCATATCAACGCCTGATGGACGACTACCAACTGACGCAGGAGCGTATGTCGGAGCGAGTGGGGAAGAAGCGTGCCACCGTGGCGAACTACCTGCGTCTGCTCAAACTGCCTGCGGAGATTCAGATGGGTATCAAGGAGAAGAAGATTGATATGGGGCATGCACGCGCCATACTCGGTTCTCCCTCCACCGAACAGCAACTCGACCTCTATCAGCGTATTCTCAAAGAGGGGTTATCCGTCCACAAAGTGGAAGATCTGGTCAGTGCCGCCAAGCCCGAGACCGAGAAACGCAAGGCACCCAAAGAACCGACCCCCGCTGCCTACAAGGCGTACGAGAAAAAAGTCGCCGATACGCTGCAAACAAAAGTAAAAATCACCGATAATCGGCTCACTATCTTCTTCGAAGGCGAAGAAGAACTGAAGGCGGTATTGGCACACTTGCAATAAAAATACACTGCTCTTTTTGAAACGATACGCCTACATAGTTACTCTCATCGGTCTTTGCCTGACCTTCGCGAGCCGTGCTGCCGCCCAAGTAGTGGACGCAGGGGAGTATTATGTACACCCCGTCCAAGACACGACTGCGAAATCGGAGGCGGATGACTATCGTTACTACATCGACCTCAAGAAGAAGCCCGATGCCCTAAAAGCCGTGTGGCTGGGGGCTATTCTGCCCGGTGCGGGACAGATATATAATAGGAGTTACTGGAAACTGCCGATTGTCTATGGCGGTTTTATGGGCTGCGGGTACGCAATCTCGTTCAACCAATCCCGCTACGACACTTATAAACAGGCATATAGGGATTTGTACAATGACACGCAGAAAGGCATTGTCAGCACCACGGATATGAGCAAGACCTACAACGCCGTACTGCCCGAAGGATACACCATTGAGCGCATGGGCGGCGTGAGCAAATACACCTCCACCCTGCAGACCTGGCAAAGCACCTATCGGCGTTACCGCGACATCAGTATTGCCGTCACGATTGCCGTCTATGCACTGACCCTTATCGATGCGTATGTGGACGCACAACTCTTTGATTTTGACATATCTCCCGACCTAACGCTCAGCATCGAGCCGCAGATTTACTACGACCTGCAGCAGCGGCGTACAACGGAGGTGAAACTCGCCATTGTATTTTGAGACACGCATTATTCCCCATACTGTTTGTGCTCTGCCTGCCCTTTGCGGGAAAGGCAGAAACGCTGTTGCCCGACTCGGCGGCTGCCCATAGCACGCCCCTCGACTCCGTGCAAACCCTCGAGATAGACACGCTCGAGATGGACTCTATTGAGCAACTCATTGAATCTATGGAGGATACGACCGCGACTGCTCCCGTTTTTCCACAGCATTGGAACGACAGTATTCTCTCGGACTTGGACTGCCGCCTGCTCGATTGGGCACTCGGCGGGTTGGATACGGCACAATGCACCGCCATTCCAGAAACGGAAGCCCTACCCGACTCGGTCTATATTGCTCGTTTACAGGCACTTCCGTGTGTTGTGGAACTACCCTACAACGCCATTGTTCGCAGTTTCATACTCCGCTACACGCAGCGCAATCCCAAGCAGTTGGCGCGACTGAAGCGCATGTCGGAATACTATTTTCCTATCTTTGAGGAGGCACTGAACCGTTACGGGCTACCGTACGAACTGGAACTGATGCCCGTCATCGAATCGGCACTCAATCCGCAAGCGTACTCACACATGGGGGCGGCGGGGATATGGCAATTCATGCCCTACACAGGCAAGCGTTACGGGCTGGAAATCAACTCGTTAGTCGATGAGCGGCTAGACCCTGTCCGCTCCACTGATGCCGCCTGCCGTTTCCTCAAGGCGATGTACGATGTCTTCAAAGACTGGAATCTTGTCATCGCCGCCTATAATTGCGGGTCGGGCAATGTCAGCAAGGCCATACACCGTGCGGGCGGCAAACGGGACTTCTGGAGCATCTACCCCTATCTGCCGCGGGAGACACGCAGTTACCTGCCTATTTTTATCGCCGCAAACTATGCACTCAACTACAGCGACGCCCACGGGATATGCCCCGCGCCGATAGAGAAAACGATGCTCACCGACACCATCCACACCACGCACCGTCTGCACCTCGAACAGGTATCTACAAAGTTGGACATAGATATCCAAGAACTTCGGCGGCTTAACCCACAGTATATCAGAGACATACTGCCCGGCGGAACAGCGTATGCGCTCTGCCTGCCCGCAGAGAAAACGGGGTTGTTTATCGAGCAGGAAGACAGTATCTATGCCCACAAGGCTGACCAACTGATTAACAACCGTCGGGCGGAGATAGATATGGCAAAAGTGACCGACATCAGCGGGGCATACCGCATCAACGGCGTCACCTATTATACTATTAAGAACGGGGACACCCTCGGCGGGATTGCGAAGAAGTTCCACTGCACGGTCAAGCAGTTGCGGGCATGGAACGGACTGCAGAACGACAACATCCGTGCAGGGCGTAAACTCAAGATTTGCAAGTAGTTAGACTATGCCGACGCCGACAAAAACATACTATTCCATGCGGGAGGTCATTGCCAAGACGGACTTGGCGGCGGCGACACTGCGCTACTGGGAACAGCAGTTCAGCCAACTCGCACCGCGCAAGGACGGACACGGCAATCGTTACTATACGCAGGAGGACATCGACTTGATACTGCGCATCAAGTACATCCGTGACGAATTGAAAATCACTCGATTAGATGCCATTCGCCGCGAGTTGAACACGGACGACCATAAAGCGGACGCTCGTAAACGCGCCACCGATATACTCCTTCGGCTGCGGGAAGAGTTGGAGGGTATTCGCTCGGCGTTATGAGGTGCTTTTTTTCCTCTCACCGTTTTCCCTGTTCTTTCCCTGATGTTACCCTGATGTTAGCCTGTTCTTGTCCTTCTTTTTGTACACATAAATTATTCCGAAAATTGACACTTTTATGAAGCATACACTTTCATTCAAACACATTCTGCCGACAGTTATTATCCTGTTAATCTTTGCATTAGCCTCGGCTGTTTATTTCTTTCCCGCCCTGCAAGGGAAAGTGATTTATGCGGGCGACAACATCAACGGTTCGGCGGCAGTGCAGGAGGGCGTTTCCTACCACAAAGCGACGGGCGATTACTCGTTCTGGACGGGGGCGATGTTCTGCGGTATGCCGAACTACCAGATAGGCGGGAACGGGGGCTATCTCATTGAAAAAGTGTTCTTTCCAATTCGTTGGGTACTGTCATGGGGCAACCGCAACTGCTTCTTTATCTTCCTCTACTACCTCATTGCGTTCTTCTTACTGCTGCGGGCGTTCAAGGTCGAAAAGTGGTTCAGCATGGCAGGGGCATTTGCCATAGCCCTGTCGAGTTATTTCTTTGTCATCATCGCCGCCTCGCACAACGGAAAATGCTTCTCCATTACATGGATGACGCTGGTAATCATAGGATTTGTACTGACTTATCAGAAACAGTACGGGTGGGGTGCACTGCTGACAATGTTCTTTACCTATCTCGGCTTTTTCAAGCACCCGCAGATGTCGTACTACATCTGTATGCTGATAGGCGTACTTTTCTTCGCCGAGTTGGCAATCGCCTGCAAATCAAAGGAATGGAAGCATTTCGGCATTGCCACGGCGGTGTTTATCGGCTCTTTTGTCATCGGCATGGGAATGGGTAGCGGGAGTATATTCTCCAACCAAGAGTACGCCTCCGAGACTATGCGCGGCGGACACTCCGACCTTGTGAAGACGACCGATAACGAAAACAAAACCAAAGGATTAGACTTGGACTACGCCACGGCGTGGAGTTATGGAATCGACGAAACCATGACATTCCTTATCCCGAATTACATGGGTGGGGCAAGCGGATATGATTTGGGCAAAGACTCACAGTTAGAGAAAGACCTTCGCAAGTTGGGCGTTAGCGGTCGTCAGGCAAAACAGTTCTGTCAGTCTGCGCCGACTTACCGTGGAGAAAAAGCGTTCACGAGTGGCCCCGTGTACATGGGTGCTATTATCTGTTTCCTTTTTTTACTTGCACTCTTGTTGGTCGACGGGCCATACAAGTGGGCACTGTTGGCGGCGACACTTTTCTCTGTCACACTGTCGTGGGGGCATAACCTCATGCCGTGGACTGAACTGTTTTTCAACTACTTCCCTGCGTACAACAAGTTCCGTGCGGTAGAAAGTATTCTCATCGTGGCAGAGATAACCATGCCGCTGCTCGGGTTCTTGGCGTTGAAGACTATCGGCGACGGACAAGTATCGTGGAACAGAGTGCGCAACAGTATTTGTATCGCGGGAGGTGTTACGGGCGGTATCTGTCTGTTGGTTGCTCTGCTCGGGGGCAGTATCGATGTGTCGTCTTCCTATGATAATCAGTGGAAAAGCCAAGTCGGACAACAGATTTACGAGGCTATTCTTGACCAACGGACGGCGATGCTGCAGGCGGACGCATGGCGGTCGTTGCTCTTTGTGGCGTTGGGCTGCGGTGTGGTATTCTTCTACGCCTATCGTCGTTATAACCGACAGGAAAACAAGCACTTAACACTCTATACGGGCGTGGCGTTGACCGTATTGATTATAGCCGATATGTGGACGGTGGACAAACGCTTCTGCAATGATAATCTGTTTGTTACGGTAAAAGACCGCGACAAAGCGTTTAAGATTAAGGGGTATGAAGAGGAACTGCTGAAAGACAAGAGTCATTTCCGTGTACTGAACTTGGCAACGAACACTTTCAACGAGGCCCGCACGAGTTATTACCTCAAGTCTATCGGCGGTTATTCGGCGGCGAAACTGCGTCGTTATCAAGACCTTATCGATGTACATATTGCACATGAGATGCAGCCGCTCATGGAGGCAATCCGTGAGACTTACGGTTTCCAAACAGCGTGTGCGGCAGACAGTCTGTTCCCCGTACTCAATATGCTCAACATGAAGTACGCCATTGTGCCTTTGCAGAATAGACAAGAGATACCGATTGAGAACCCGTATGCGATGGGCAACTGCTGGTTTGTTGACAGTTTGTTAGTCGTAGAGACCGCAAACGAAGAGATTGCGGCACTTAATACTATCAATTTGCACACCACAGCCGTAGCGGATAAGACGATGGCAGCCGCACTCGATGTGCAAGTACCCGAAGTAGCACCGCTTATGGCATACCACGAGGACGACATTCAACTGACGCACTATGCGCCCAATCGGATAGACTATCGTGCTGAAAATGAGCAGAATAAGATTGCGGTATTCTCCGAAATATACTACCCGTACGGGTGGAAACTCTACTTGACAGACAAAGACAATCGCCTCGATAAGGAACTGCCGCTGACGCGTGTGAACTACATGTTGCGCGGGGCGGTCATCCCCGCAGGGACACATACATTGGCGATGGTTTTCGACCCCGAAAGTGTACACAAAGGAAATATCCTTTCGATGATATGCCTTGCCGTCTTCTGCCTCACGCTCTGCGGCGTCGGAGTCTATAAAGTCCGCACGCTAAAGCACAGAGAAACAGCGGAATAGAACAAACTGACGGTCTGCAAATCGCCCGCAACCGCAGCGTCTATCCTCATTGTATCCTCCCTACTTTTAATTATGAATTAAGAATTATGAATTAAGAATGGGGATGATGTAATGGAATGATGGCTTTTGGCTAATTCGTTAGGAATGAGGATTTTAGGCAGGAACAAGAATTAAATCGGGAAAGTTTATCTACTTTTTGTAAAAATTGCGCACTATGCGCAACAACGACAGCCAAAACAGACTATCTTTGCAGCGGATTTCAGAACGATATAAAAAGTAGGGAAAGAGAGAGGGACACAAGATAATAGCAATTCTTTTTGTCTATACATATTTAGAAATTCTTCTTATGGTATAGACACAAGATAGTAGCAGTTCTCCTTATATATAATACTAGATATTCTCTTTATCTGTGTGGTTGTGCAGGTTTTGTTCTTTGCGGCATGAGTCGGAGAGGGGGCAATCCTTACAACCGCCCTCACAGCGTTGATGCCGTTGCCGATAGACCGAGTAGGCGATACCCGCCACTGCGGCAAGCAACAGTACAATTACCAAAACCTTATCCCACCACATAGTCAATTTTTAACGTGTAATTTGTAATTTGCAATTTGTAATTTGTAATTATGCTACTGATAATGTGTTATTTGCACTGGATGTCAATTACACATTAAACATTAAAAATTACACATTACCCCAGTATTAGCGTTCCGAGTTGATAGACTACAAAGGAGGCGAGCCACGCCACGACTATTGAGTTCACCACCGTGAATGTTGCCCATTGCCAGTTTATCTCACGGCGAATGGTCGCGATAGTCGCCACGCAAGGGAAGTACAGCAGCGTAAAGACCAGAAAGGCGTATGCGCCGACGGGCGTGAGTGCCGTAGCAGACAAGTCGCCGCCGAAGAGAATGGCAAAAGTCGCCGCAATCGCCTCTTTAGCAGGCAGACCCGTGAGCAGGCAGACCGACATCTTCCAGTCGAATCCGAGCGGCTGCATAACGGGCGCAATGAACTGACCTATAGAGGCTAACCACGAAGTTTCGATGTGGTCGAGGTCGCCCGCAGGGAAGTATTCCAACGCCCAAATAATCACCGATGCGCACAGCACCACGGTCGAAATCTTCTTCAGAAAGTCCGATACACGGTACCAAATATGCCCCCCGATACTCTTCCAAGTGGGCAGTCGGAAGTCGGGCAACTCGTTCACCATATCGTCTGCCGTTTTGCGGAACCACTTGGTTTTCTTCATGATAAAGGCGAAGAGGAAACTGAGCAGAATACCTAATAGGTAGAGCGACAGCAGCACCAATGCCTTGTAGTTCTCAAAGAACGCATCAATAAAGAGGATATACACCGGCAGTCGGGCGGAACAGGACATAAACGGCACCATGAGCATCGTGAGCGCACGGTCTTTGGGGTCTTTGATATCTTTTGCCGCCATGATAGCAGGCACATTGCAGTCAAAGCCCATCAGCATAGGGATGAACGAACGCCCGTGCAGCCCCAAACGGTGCATCATGCCGTCCATAAGGAACGCCACACGCGCCATGTACCCTGTGTCTTCCATCACCGAAAGGAAGAAAAACAGAATGATGATGTTCGGCAGCGCGGTCAAGAGCGAGCCGACACCTTGGATAATACCATCGCCCAAGAGGCTGGCGAACCACCCCGAGGGCAGGTGTGCCACGACGAGAGCGTAAAGGGCGTCAATGCCTTGTTGCAGAAGGTCTTGCAGCGGTTCGCCGAGTGTGAAAGTGCACTCAAAGACCACAAACAGGATAACGGCAAGGATAGGGAAGCCCGTCCATTTGCTCGTTAGAATCTTATCTATGCGCTCCAGACGGTCGCAGTGTATGTCGTCTTTCGGGTGAATCAGCGTCTGCATCAGCACACCGTGCACATACCCCGCATACGCGTCTTCATCGTGTTGCTCCCAGGCGTGATAGACAGGGTGGTCGGTTACGGCGGGGGCAGCAGCCGTCTGCTCCAAGAGGTGCAGCACTTCGCCTATCCCTCGCCCCTGCCCTGCACTGACCAGTGCAAGCGGAACGCCCATCAAATCCTGCATCTTGGGCAGGTCAATGGCGTGCTTGGTATGGAGGAGTTGGTCGTAACGATTGAGTGCGACAACGATTTTCTCCTGCTCGTCGATAATATGCGGGGTCAGCAGCAGGCTCTCCTCGAGGTGCATAGAATCGACCACTTGCAGCACCACGGCGTAAGTATGCCCGTGCAGGGCATCCAAGTCGTGTATCTCCTCAAAGACAAACGGTTTGCCCATCCAAGCGGCCTCTTGCCGCAAGGCTTCTATGAGCGCAGTCTTGCCGCTGTTGCGGCTGCCGACAACGGCTATCTGTAGTGTAGTATTGGGTGTATCCGAATTCATTGTACTATGCCATTCTAATCAGCCTGCAAAAGTACACCTTTCCTAGGGGATATGCAATACCTATTAATAGGGATATAATGATGTACCACGAATAGCGTTCCCTGTATTTTTAGGGGAAAGCGGGGGCATAGTGCCACACGCCTGTGCGCATAAAGGTCGCCATACAGTCCATGAAATAGGCGCGGCGGGGTGCGAGTTCGGCGGCGGTAACATCGCCCATTATCCACGAGCCTATCCAAAACTCGTCCGTGCCGTCCAAGAGCAGCGGCAGTTCTGCACAGTGCGCCGCCTGCAGCGGGCTGCCTTCGGGCGCCCAGGTGAAGAGTTGGTAAGTCGCCTCAACGCCCTGACGCTCAAGGTATTGCACATAGCGTTTGGCAGGAGAGGTGAAGACCACGCGGGTCAGCAGAGGCCATAGTGCCTTGGGACCGAACATGCTGCCGTCGTCCTTCTGCGCGCAGACGACCACTTGGTGCGGCCACTGCACGCGGGCGCCATACTTGGGCATCTGCGGCAGTGCCGTGGGCGAGAAAGGCAGCGAGTGCCATGCCTGCTTGTGGGTGCGCATATAGTGCAGTTGGGCGGCAAGCAGGGTGTCGGATGGGCAAGTCCACAGGTCGCAATCGGCGTGGCGGCGGACATAGCGGGTGCGTTGCTTACCCGTTGATGCAGAGGTGGTTAGCCCCATCGGCGCAGAGAACACAACCGCCTTGTTGATGCGCACGCGAGCGGTGTCGGCGAGGCAATAGACCACACTCTGCGCCCCTGCGGATTGCCCCGCGAGGGTGATGTTCTCCGCATTGCCGCCAAAGCGTGCGATGTTCTCGCTCACCCAGCGGAGGGCGGTCAGTTGGTCTTGCAAGCCAAGGTTTACAGACTGTGAATCAGGCTGATAGAAGTAGCCGAAGATGCCCAAACGGTAGGTGATTGTAACCGCCACCACCCGCTCCCGCAGGGCGAATTCCGCAAGTTGGGTCTGCGTACGCTCACCCCCGCCGGCGAAGTAATTCCCGCCGTGGATATAGACCAGCACGGGCAGGTCGGCTGTCGCTGCAGCGTCGAGCGGATAAGGGGAATTGACCGTCAGCACCAGGCACTGCTCCGTGCAGGGAGAGGGTTCGCCCTCCGTCAGCACCACATGCGATTCACCGAATTGGCGGGTGGAATCCGCCTGCTCCACACGCTGGTAGCAGACCGTTTTGTCCGAGATATAATCTCCGTTCGGGTCAATGCCGTCCACTAAAACGGGTGCACAGAATCGCTCGGCACGGGCGTACGGGACACCGTGGTAGATATACACCGCCGCCGTATCGTTATACATTTTGAGGCAGTGGTCGAGCGTATCGCGACCTACCCGCCCGCTCTCGGGCAGGGCGCCTTGAGGCAGGGCGTAGAGTGCCACAGCCGCACTCGCCAAGAGGATAGTAAGAAGTCGTTTCATAGGTTAATACTTAATAGGTTAGTACTTTGTTAGGGATACAGATGAGAGGTTTTTCGTGGACAAAGGTAGGCATTTTTTCTGACATAGACAAGTCATAATGACCGAAGTTGCGAGGGCGAATAGATGTCGTTGTTTTGCAAAACGAAATGTACAAAATGGAAATAATTAGCGTTTCGTTTCTCCATATCTGAGAATTTGTGTACTTTTGCAGTCCGAAAAGGGAAGGGCATCTTACACAATGCTAAATGCACAATGCTGAATGCAGAATGCTAAAGGCACAATAGGAGAGGGTGTTCTTGTACAAAAAGGATATTCTATTAACACTTCTAATTTTTATACGATTATGACAAAAGTAGGTATTAACGGCTTTGGCCGTATCGGACGCTTTGTGTTCCGTGCTGCTCAAACTCGCAACGACATTGAGATTGTAGGTATCAACGACCTCTGCCCTGTAGATTACTTGGCATACATGCTCAAGTACGACACCATGCACGGTGCTTTCGAGGGTACTATCGAGGCTGATGTAGAGAACAGCAAACTGATTGTAAACGGCAAGGCTATCCGTGTAACCGCTTGCAAAGACCCGAATGAACTCGCTTGGAACGAGGTAGGCGCAGAGTATGTAGTTGAGTCCACCGGTTTGTTCCTCACCAAGGAGAAGGCACAAGCGCACATCAACGCAGGTGCTAAATATGTCGTAATGTCGGCTCCTTCGAAGGACGATACTCCTATGTTCGTTTGCGGTGTAAACGAGAAGACTTATGTAAAAGGCACACAGTTCGTTTCGAACGCAAGTTGCACCACCAACTGCTTGGCTCCTATCGCTAAGGTGCTGAACGACAAGTTCGGTATTGTTAACGGTTTGATGACCACCGTACACTCTACCACCGCTACCCAGAAGACCGTTGACGGCCCTTCGCTCAAAGACTGGCGTGGTGGTCGTGCAGCCAGCGGCAACATCATCCCGTCGTCGACCGGTGCTGCAAAGGCAGTAGGCAAGGTTATCCCCGAACTGAACGGCAAACTGACCGGTATCTCGATGCGTGTTCCGACCTTGGATGTATCGGTTGTTGACCTTACCGCTAACTTGGCTAAGCCCGCTACCAAAGAGGCTATCTGCGCCGCAATGAAAGAGGCTAGCGAGGGTGAACTCAAGGGCGTACTCGGCTACACCGAAGATGCAGTTGTATCGAGCGATTTCCTCGGCTGCAAACTGACTTCTATTTTCGACGCTAACGCCGGTGTATATTTGACCGACACCTTTGTAAAGGTTATCTCTTGGTACGATAACGAGATTGGTTACTCGAACAAAGTACTCGACCTCATCGCACACATGGCAAAGGTTAACGGCTAATCCGTCGTGATACTACCATACTGAAAAAGCGGCAGGCTCTGCAAAGGGGCTGCCGCTTTTTCGTGTGTGAGCGTGTGTGTTTGTTTGCTTGCGCCCGAGGTTACGCCTCGTGGCGGGCAAGGCGGATGACCTCTTCGGCGATGCGACGGGCGGAGTCAGTCTGCGCCAGCGAGAGGATGTGCGTGTGCAGCGAGAGCAATTGCTCGGGGTCTGCGAGCAGGGACAGGACTGTCGGTATCAGCGTTGTGCCTGCCTCGGCGTCCCGCACCAGTACGGCTGCGTCCTTATTGACCAGTGCCATGGCGTTGTGCGTCTGGTGGTCTTCCGCCACATTGGGTGAGGGGACAAGCACTGCAGGCTTCCCCAGCAGACAGAGTTCGCTGATACTGCTTGCGCCTGCACGGGACACCACCAAGTCTGCCAGCGCATACGCATCGGGCATATTGCTCAGGAACGGTGTGATGACAGAACATTCCGTGGTCGCAGGCATCGTGAGGGTAACACTCTCGAAGTACGCTTTCCCCGTCTGCCATACCACCTGTACGCCCGAGGCGAGCAAGTCGGGCAGTCCTGTCTTCATTGCCTCATTGATAGTGCGTGCGCCCAGACTGCCGCCGATGACGAGCAGCACGGGTTTCTCGGGATCGAACTCGACGCCGAACTCTTCTTTGAAGTAGGTCAGTGCGTGCGCTTTTGTCCCCGTGGTCAGGTTCTGCCGAACGGGATTGCCCGTTAGGATTATCTTCTCTGCGGGGAAGAAGCGCTCCATACCCTCGTAGGCGACGCATATCTTGGCGGCATCGTTGCGCAGCAGTTTGTTGGTCACACCCGCAAAGCCGTTCTGCTCCTGGAGCAGGATAGGAATTCCCATACGGGCGGCGACCTTCATTGCCGCACCGCTGGCGTAGCCTCCTACCCCCACCCCGACATCGGGGCGGAAGTCCCGAATTATCTTGCGGGCTTTGTACATCGAGCGCACGAGGTCGATAAGAACGGAGATGTTCTTCCATACCTGCTTGCGGTTGAAGCCTCGGATGGGCAGCCCTACAATCTTGTAGCCTGCCTGCGGGACGCGTTCCATTTCCATGCGCCCCTGCGCCCCGACAAAGAGGATGTCCGCCTCGGGGTCTAATTCGCACAAGGCGTTGGCTATACTGACGGCGGGGAAGATATGCCCGCCTGTGCCACCACCGGAGATAAGATATTTCATAAGCCTAAAGTATTTACGCTGTTATACAACTGCTAGCGTTATTCGACCACGATGTCTTCCGGCACCTCGTCTTCGCTCTCGGTCTTTGCCCGTTGCTCGCGCACCTGCATAGACCGCTGTTCGCGGCTGACGCCCATCATGATACCGAAGTACAGTCCCGTGAAGAGGACACTCGTACCGCCCTTGCTGACCAGCGGCAAGGGCTGTCCTGTCACGGGTCCCATACCGACTGTCACGAGCATAGAGATGAGTGCCTGGCAGGATATCATTAGTGCCAGCCCCATGACCATGAGCATCGCCGCCTTGTCCTCGTAGCGGGTGCTGACATTGCACGCACGGAAGAGAGTCATCAGGTAGAGGGCGATGAGTGCGCCTATCCCTATCCAGCCGCTCTCCTCCACCACGATGGCGAAGATATAGTCTGCGAACGCCAGGGGGAGGTAGTCCCGCTCCTTACTCTTGCCGGGCCCTACGCCGAACAGTCCGCCGCGTGCGATGGCAACTTTGGCATAGACCTCCTGGCGGTTGTAGTCGTTGATGACCACCTTACCGTTCTCGGCGGCGAAATCCGCCGTTGCCGCCGTGCCTATGCCCAGCCAGTCGTCGATACGGTGTACCCAGGTCTCGGCTCGTTTCATCGGCCCCGTAAAGGGGCGGTTGCGCTGTACGAAGCCGAACTCGGCAATGCAGTAGCCCAGTACCAGTACCGCCAGGGCGATGCCCGCCACGGAGCCCCAGTAGCGGAACGGAATACGCGCCAGTATCCAGAGCTGGAAGACAATGCCGCAGAGCAGTATCGTCGTCGAGAGGTTGGTGGCGAGGATAGGCAGTGCCGTTATGGCGGTCAGCCCGAGTGTACGGAAGAAGTACTTGCGGTAGTCCTCCTCGGTCTTCATGCGCGACAGCAGGTCGGACACCACGATGATGAGCGAGAGTTTCGCCAGTTCAGAGGGTTGGAAAGTCAGTCCGATACGGAGCCACCGCTTCTCGCCATTGATGTTGACCACACCGGGGAAGTCCACGCCCGTCAGCACCGAGAGGAAGAGGTAGTACAGGCAGAGCAGCGACACCCCGTAGAGTATGTAGCCGCCCACGCGGTAGGTGTAAGAGGGGAATAACTGCACCACATAGACGAGTCCTATACTGCTCAGTACGAGCAGCATTTGCTTGACTATCTCGCCGCTCTTGCCCTGGTAGATAAGGACACTCGACGCCGAGTAGGTGGCGATGACGGCAATGGCGCACAGAACGACATATATCACCAGGAATGTGCGGTCTATGTTTTTCGTGAGGTGCAGTTTCATAGTCGTATTTGTTAGAGTTGGCGCACCGCTTGCATGAATTGGTCGCCCCTGTCTTCGTAGGAGCGGAAGAGGTCGAAACTGGCGCAGCACGGCGACAGCAGCACGGTGTCCCCCTCACGGGCGGCACGGTAGGCTCCCTCGATAGCGTCGTGCAGGTTGTCGGTATCCACTATCGGCAGTCCGAATGCGCCAAAGTGTTCCCGCAGTTTCTCGTTGTGCAGTCCCATGAAGACCAGCGCACGGCATTTCTCGCGCACCAATTGGTCTATCTCGCTGTAGTCGTTGCCCTTGTCTTTGCCGCCGAGTATCAGCACGGTGGGGGTGGTCATTGCCTCCAGCGCATACCAGCAGGAGTTGACATTCGTTGCTTTGGAGTCGTTGATGAAGCGCACGCCGCGCACGGTCGCCACATACTGCAGGCGGTGTGCCACGCCCGCAAACCGCTGCAGGCTCTCGCGGATGACCTCGTTCTTGACATGGAGCAATTGCGCCGCTATGGATGCCGCCATGGAGTTGAGTTGGTTGTGCTTGCCCTGCAGACTGAGCGATGCGACGGGCAGGGTCAGCGGCTCTGCCGCTTGCACATAGAGGTTGTCATGCTCCACCCACGCCGTATTGACACCGCCCACGCGCCCTTTGGACGCTTCGGGGTTCTCGAAGCCGAACGGGTAGAGCGTTGCCCCCGGGCGCAACTTGCGTATCTCGCGGTCGAGTACGGGGTCTTCCGCCCAATAGACGAATGCGTCCTCGCGGGTCTGGTTCTGCGTAATGCGGAACTTGGCGTCTATATAGCGTTGGAACTCGAAGTTGTAGCGGTCGAGGTGGTCGGGCGTGATATTCATCAGAATGGCGATGTCCGCCTTGAATTGGTACATGTTGTCCAGTTGGAAGGACGAGAGTTCTATCACATAGTAGTCGTGTTGCTCGTGCGCCACCTGCAGGGCGAGAGACTTGCCGATGTTGCCTGCCAGCCCCACATTCAGCCCTGCGCGGCAGAGGATGTCGTAGATGAGCGAGGTGGTCGTGGTCTTGCCGTTCGACCCCGTAATGCATATCATCTTCGCACGGGTGTAACGGGCGGCGAACTCTATCTCCGAGATGACAGGTGTCCCCTGCGCCTGCAGTTTTTGGATGATGGGTGCGGTGAGCGGAATGCCCGGACTCTTCACCACCTCGTCGGCGTTGAGAATCAGTGCCTCCGTGTGGCGGCCGTCCTCCCATGCCACACCGTTTTGGTCGAGTAATGCCCGATAGGGGAGTTTTATCTCGCCCATATCACTCACAAAGGTGTCGTACCCTTTTTCTTTGGCGAGAATCGCAGCGCCTGTGCCCGATTCGCCTGCTCCGAGAACTACCAGTCGTTTCATTGTCAACGGATTTTGAGAGTTAATATAGTCAGTGCCGCCAGCACGAGTGTTACGATACAGAAGCGCAGTACGATCTTCGTCTCGTGGTGTAACTCGCTGCTGCCTTTGAGTTTTATCTCGCAGGTCGGGTCGATGCGCAGTACCTGCTCGACGGAGGTGCGGTAGTGGTCGTGCAGCGGCGTGCGCTTCCAGATACGCAGGTGCTTGCCCCGCTTCTTGGCGAACTTATAGACCTGTGTCTGCACGATGACCGAGATGCTCTCCATGAGGAACACACCGCAGAGCAGCGGCACCATCAGTTCCTTGTGTATAATCACGGCGCACACGCCGATGATGCCGCCTATCGTGAGGCTGCCCGTGTCGCCCATGAATATCTGTGCGGGGAAGCCGTTGTACCATAGGAAGCCGACCAGTGCGCCTACGAATGTGGCGAGGAAGACCACTATCTCTTCACTGTGAGGGATGTACATCACATCGAAGTACTCTGCCCATACATAACTACCGCTGATGTAGGCGAGTACGATCAGTGCCACGCCTATAATCGCCGAGTTGCCCGCACACATGCCGTCCATGCCGTCGTTGAGGTTCGCCCCGTTGCTCACCGCCGCCACGACGAAGATAGTCAGCAGTACGAAGAACACCCACCCTGCACGGTACTTATTTTCCTCGCCGAGGAAGGAGAAGAGGTCGGCGTAGTTGCAGTTGTGGTGCTTGACGAACGGTATGGTGGTTTGTGTCGATTTGACGGAGGGACTCTTCGTGACATAGGTGATGTTGTTCTCCACACGGGTCGATACCGTTTCGTTCATCGTCACCATGGGCGAGTAGCGCAGTGTCAGCCCCACTATCAGCCCCAGTGCGACTTGCCCCGCTATCTTTATCCAACCGTTCAGCCCGTCCTTGTTGTGGCGGAAGGTCTTGATGTAGTCGTCGGCGAAGCCCAATGCGCCGAGCAGCACGGTGGTTATGAGCATCAGCAGCAGGTAGATGTTGCTCAGTCGCCCCATGAGCAGGCACGGCACGATGATACTGACGATGATGACTATCCCGCCCATGGTGGGTACGCCTTTCTTGGCGACATTGAACGGGTCGGTCTTCTCATCTCGTTGGGTCTCGGAGATGTGTTTGCGCTTCATGAGTCGGATGAAGTACTTCCCGAAGTACACACTTATCAGCAGTGCGAGGATGCCTGCCACAATGGCACGGAACGAGATGTAGGTCATCAGGCGTGCGCCCGGCAGTTGGTTGAAGTAAGTAAATAGCGAGTATAGCATGTTAGCAGTATTTGCGAATTATCTCGTGGTCGTAGAAGTGGTGTTTCACGCCTTTTATTATTTGGTAGTCCTCGTGTCCTTTGCCCGCCACGAGTATCACATCGCCCGCTTGGGCGAGGGTGCAGGCGGTCTGAATGGCGGTCTCTCTGTCTTCGATGATGAGCGTGCTGCGCCGTTCCTCCTCGTTCAGCCCCTCCGCCATATCGTGCAGGATGTCCGCCGGCTCTTCGTCGCGGGGGTTATCCGAAGTGAGTATCAGTTGGTCGGAACCGTGCTTGGCGATAGCTGCCATCATAGGGCGTTTGCCTTTGTCGCGGTTGCCGCCGCAGCCCACCACGGTAATCAGTCGGCTGCCCTCTCGGCGTATCTCGTTGATAGTCTGTATCACATTGTCCACCGCATCGGGCGTGTGGGCGTAATCGACGATAGCCGTCCAGCCTTTGGGGCTGCGGATGGTCTCGAAGCGTCCGTTCACGGGGTGCAGGGTGGAGAGTACGCGCAGGATGTCCGTCTTGTCGAAGCCGAGTTGCACCGCCGCCCCGTAGATACAGAGCAGGTTCGATACATTGAACCGCCCCACCAGCGGGACGAACACCTCTTGGTTGTCTATCGAGAGCAGCATGCCGTCGAAGCCCTCCTCGAGTATCTGCGCACGGTAGTCTGCCATGGCGCGGGTGGAATAGGTATAGACTTTGGCCGCGCAGTTCTGCGTCATGACGAGTCCGTTGCGGTCGTCCTTGTTCGTAATGGCGAATGCGGTCTTCTTCAGCCCGTCGAAGAGGCGTTTCTTGGTATCTCTATAATTGTCGAAAGTCTTGTGGTAGTCGATGTGGTCGCGCGTCAGGTTGGTGAAGAGTGCACCGTCGAAGTCCAGCCCTGCGATGCGCTCTTGGGCAATGGCGTGGCTGCTGACCTCCATAAAGGCATATTCGCATCCCTTATCGACCATACGCCGCAGCAGTCCGTTCAGTTCGAGGGCATCGGGCGTGGTGTGGGTGGCGGGAACAGCCTCGTCCTCGATGTAATTCACCACCGTGGAGAGCAGCCCCGCTTTGTGTCCCAGCCCCCGCACGAGTTTGTAGAGCAGGGTGGCGATAGTGGTCTTGCCGTTGGTGCCTGTCACGCCCACGAGTGTCAGTCGGCGGCTCGGCTCGCCGTACCAATGCCCGGCGAGCAGCCCCAACGCACGGTCGGTGTCCGCCACCACGATGTAGGTCGCTCCGTCTGCCGCTTGGGGCAGGTAGTCGGTGTTGCTCAGCACGACCGCCGCCGCCCCTTTCTCCACACAGGAGGCGATGTAGGTATGCCCGTCTGCGGCAGTGCCTACTTGGGCGACGAACAGGAAGCCCGTCTGCACTTTGCGGGAGTCGAAAGCGATGCCCGTTATCTCTTTGTCCGTCGAGCCGACCACTTGTTTCGGCTGCAGGACGCACAGTAATTCTTTCAGTTTCATATCTTGTGTTGTTTTCCCTGTTCTTTCCCTGATGTTACCCTGTGGTTAGTCTGTCATTAGTCCTCCGCACGGACGAGTTTTTTCTTGCCTTCTTTGTCCAGGATGTAGCACCCCGAGTATGCCATGGTCTTGCGGGCTATCTGCCGCACGACCGTACCGCAGTCCATCCCCGCATCGTACATACCCCGTTTGTGCGGGTCGTTCATCATGCAGATACAAGTATATTGCGGGTTGTCCTCGGGGAAGTAGCCGACAAAGGTAATGCGGTGGCGACTGCCCGTGTAGCGTCCGCCGACCAGCAGTTGCGCCGTACCCGTCTTGCCCGCTATCGGCACCAAGTCGTCTTGCGCCTTGCGCATGCCCCACGGGTTGACCGAAGCCGTCCCCAGGTGGTTGTCCCACACCACATCGTGCAGCGCACCTCGGATGTCGTGCAGGGTAGAGGAACTGCAGATTGCCCCTTTGACGGTCTCCGTCTCGAATGCCTCTTCCTCTTTGCCGTCCTGCTCTATGGCTTTCACCAGCACGGGGCGTATCATCTTCCCGTCGTTGGCAATGGCGTTGTAGAACATCAGTATCTGCAGGGGGCTCATCTCCACCGAGTAGCCGTAGGACATCTTGCTGAGCGTTACGGTGTCTCGCGGCACATCGATACGCATTTTCTGCGCCCCCGGTATCTCGCAATAGACGCTGTCCGTGAGTCCCATTTTGGCGATGCGGGAGACGAACTTCTTCGCACTCCCCTCGTAGGCGTGGGTGATGATCTTCGCCAGGGCGATGTTGCTCGACACGGCGAGGGCGGAGCGCACGGTATAGACCGTATCTTTGGGGTGTGCGTCGCGGTGGGTGGCTTGGAGGTATTTCCAGCCGTTGCGATAGACGCGCACGGTGTCGTCGATGTCTATCTTCCCGTCGTCCAGGGCAGCCATGAGGGCGATGGTCTTGAAGGTAGAGCCGGGTTCGACGCGCATGACGGCGTGGTTCTGCAGTTCCTGATATTTATTCTCGTCCACCTTATCGAGGTTGGCAATGGCTTTTATCTCGCCGCTACGGGTCTCCATGAGTATGCAGCAGCCCCACTCGGCATCGATGCGGCTCATGCGTGCGCTGAGGGCTTTCTCCACGATGTCTTGCAGGTTCGCGTCGATGGTAGTACGCACATCCATGCCGTCTTCCGCCTCCTCAACCGTCACATACATGCGCTTGCCGCCGATATACTGTTTGGCGCGTATGCCGTCCTTGCCGCTCAGTTGGCGGTCGAACGCTTTCTCCAGCCCCGAGTTGCCGTAGCCGCCGTCGCCGTAGATGCCGCCTATGGTACGGCTCGCCAGTACGCCGAAAGGCTTGATACGCTTGTGTTGCGGCTCGTAGAAGACCCCGCTCTTGTATTGGCTGATTGCGCCCAGCGTAGTGGTGCGGAGGTTGCCGCTCTTGTCGATACCGTAGGCGAAGCGCACGCCGTCCAGTTCGCGCCGTTGGAGGTAGTTGATCGTTTTCTTGTTGAGTTGGAGGCGGTGGGTGTTCTTGCGGTAAGCGTCCGTCAGGAGGCGTTTGTACTCCTGTGCGGTGTAGTCGCCGATAATACGGTGGAACTCCGCTGCCAGGGTATCGACATTCCATTGGAACATACGCCCGCCCTTCTCGTGCAGTGCCTCCACGCCTGCGTCCATATAGACGAAATACTGCGGCATGCTCGTCGCCAGCAGACTGCCGTTGCAGTCGAGGATGTTCCCTCGCGTCGCCCGCAGCGGGGTATAGACCGGTTCCTGCCCCTCCGCCACTTGCAACCAGCGGTCGCGCTCCACGGTCTGGATACGGACTATCCGGAGTACGACCAGCCCGAAGCCAACTGCGATGAGCAGGAAGATGACGGCGAAGCGCAATATGGTATCTCGTTTCTCGTCCATCGGTTACTTGAGCTTGGTCGGGGGCAGTGTACTCTGCTCCACGCGGCTGCCCATGGTCTGCAGTTTGGTTTCTATCTGCGAGGGGCGTGTCTCGCCATTCCAGGTGGCGCAGATAGTCATATAGCGGTACTTGGCGTCGAGCATCTCTTTCTGCACCTGCCCGAGGCGGTGCTGTTGGCGTGCCGCGCCGTATCCCATACAGATATACAAGAAGAAGAGAGCGCCTATCAGTGCCGCCACTCCGTAGTATTTCTTCACCCGCTCGCTGCGGACTATCTCGCCGTTGAGCCACTGGCGCACGCTGTCCGTACTCATGGCAGCACCTCCTTCTTCTCTGCCACGCGCAGGCGTGCGCTACGGCTGCGGGGGTTGCGTGCCACTTCGTCTTCGCTCGCCGTACGCCCTTTCTCGATAAGGATAAAGGGCGTGAGGATATTGCCGTAGAAGTCTTTCTCTATCTTGCCCTCCACATTGCCCGCCCGCAGGTAGTTCTTCACCATGCGGTCTTCGAGGGAGTGGTAGGTCAGCACGGCGATGCGTCCCCCCGGTCGGAGGGCGTTGCCCGCCGCCTCGAGCATCTCGCGCAGTGCGCCCAACTCGTCGTTCACCTCCATGCGCAGTGCCTGGAAGAGGCGTGCCATGTCTTTCTTCTGCACGGGCGGCACATCTATCTCACCGTTCGTTATCGTCGGTTGACGGCGCAGCAGGCACGCCACTAACTGCTCCGTGCGCAGGATAGGCGCTTGCTCTCTTGCCCGCACGAGCGTCTTGGCTATCTGGCGGGCGTTGCGCATCTCGCCGTAGAGGAACAGCACATCGGCTAACTGCTCTTCGGTATAGGTATTGAGAATGTCCGCCGCCGTGCGCCCCGCCGATTGGTTCATGCGCATATCCAGTTCGCCTGCAAAGCGGAAACTGAAGCCCCGTTCTGCCTCGTCGAAGTGGTGGAAACTGACACCCAGGTCGGCAAGCAACCCGTCTATCTGCTCCACCCCGTAGTAGTCGAGGAAGTTCGCCAGGTAACGGAAGTTGCCGTGTACGAACTGCCACCGTTTGTCGCCCACGAAGCCGCCCTGCTTCTCCGCATTGCGGTATGCGTCCATGTCTTGGTCGAAAGAGAAGAGCCGCCCCCCGTCGCCGAGCCGGCGCAGTATCTCGCGGGAGTGTCCGCCGCCGCCGAAGGTAACATCCACATAGATGCCGTCGGGGCGAATGGCAAGCCCGTCCACTGTCTCGTGGAGCATGGCGGGGATATGATAGGTCTGTTCTTCCATTGTTGTCGGGGGGGGGATGTGGGGGATATTGGGTGTTATTTGGTAGTGGGGGCTATTTGGTGCTTATTTTGGGTTTTTATTTGGGGCTTATTTTGGGGAATATTTGGATGTTATTTGGTTTTATTTGGAGTATTGGGCGTATTGTGTGTCGTTGAGTGTTATCGGGCGTATTGTGCGTCGTAAAGTGTTATCGCGCGTTCGACTCTTTCATTTTTTGTCGGATACGGGCGGAGAGGTCGTGCGACTCGAGTTTCTTGCTCTCGAAGGTGGCGGGGTTCCAGAGGGCGAAGCGGTCGAGCATGCCCACGAAGAGGACATCCTGTTGCGCACCTATCGTGTCGAGGTTCTTCTTCTGCAGCAGGACGCGCCCTTGGTTATCCATATCGAGTGTCTCCGCCTCTGCCATGAACTGCATGAGCAGCAGTTGGTCTTCGGGGTTCCAGTCGTCGAGGGCGGCACGCAACTGCGCCACCTTGTCGTTCCACACCCGCTCGGGGTAGAATATCAGACACTCGTTGTCCGTATCACGCCTAAGCACGATACGCTTCGAGTCTGCCTCGTTGAGTATCTTCCGATATTGGGCGGGGACGAAGATGCGTCCTTTCTCATCCGCCCGTGCTTCGATATTTCCGATAAATGTCATCATTTCGCTTCGCGTTGGTTGCTTGCTGCGCTTCGCGTTAGTCGCTGAGCGTTGGTTGCTGTGCGTTGGTTGCTCGCTGCGCTCGCGTAGGTTTGTGTTGGTTATGTTGAGTGCGCTGTTTTCCGTTAGTTGCTTTTTGTCCCCTCCCCTGGAGGGGTCGGGGAGGTCTTTTACTCCCCTCCTATGGAGGGGTCGGGGAGGTCTTTTACTCCCCTCCTTTGGAGGGGTGAGGGGAGGTCGGGGCAGGGGGAGGTCTTGGGTCTTTCTTTTCCGATTTCCGCTGCAAAGGTACGGAAAATATCCGATATTCCCCCACTTTTCCCCACAAAAAATTTTTCTATCCCTTTTTCGACAGGTTTTCAACATTCTACAGACGCGCTACCACGCTGATTTTACGCTCATTATACGACTTGTTTACAAAGTGGGGATTTTTCTCTCTCAATGCACGGTGCGTATGCTGAATGCACAATGCGTATGCTCTGTCTATAGCACTTCTCTCCTTTGACGGCACAAAGGTACTGCTTTTTCCTCTGCGGCGTTGGTCATTATGAACGGTTTCACTTTTTCTCTACGCACGGTTTCTTTTGAACGGACAGTTCTTTTGAACGGACGGCTACGCCGTATTGTCGTTGATTATTCATAAAAGCAAAGTAGCACATCCGGCAGCCTGGGGGCGTGGGTGTCCTCACCCGCGGCGGCTCGTCAGAGCCGTTTGACTGTGCTACGCTGAGCCCTCCCCGTCTGCCCCAAAATCTCCTGCTCGTTTCACTCGCGAGAAATGAAAGAAATAAAAGAAATACACACCACTAAAGTCAATGCAAAGACAGCAGCACATCCGGTAGCCTGGGGGCGTGGGTGTCCCCACCCGCGACGGCTCGCCAGAGCCGTTTGAACATACTATGCCGAGTTCCACCGCCTGTCCCAAAATCTCCTATGCCGCATACGCGGCAAGAAAAATAAAGGAAAACAAAGAAAGCCTCCCAACAGCCCCCGCCCCCTCCGTCTTTCTTGCCCCGATAGCGGTTTCTTAGCGCGGGATATTATCCCGCCCTTATGAGCCGCCAGGCTCAATTGACTATACTATGCCCAATTCATAATTCATAATTCATAATTCTTAATTCTTAATTAGCAAAACCCGTCACCTCCCTTTATCCATGCGCCCTACAGCGGAGAAAAACGCCCATTTGGTGACGGCTTTTGAAACCGTCACCAAGCCGTCGGCGCCTTTGTGGATGC
>CAVFIY010000003.1:0-27300 GCA_963622435.1 Bacteroides uniformis
GAGTATGTGGATACACTTTCTACGGGCGGGAAAAACTTTGGCGATAAAACGATATTGGAACAGACGCAAGAGTTCGTTAAGAAACGGGTGGGGATAGAGAACCCCGTGAAGACGGCTGCATTGCATACCCCTATGTTCACCTGTCGAGGACACGAGCAGGAACTCTACTTTATCGATGAAGATTTGCAGAAGTACGATGCCGAGCGGATAGACTTGGCAGTGCGGAAGTTAGACTCCCTGTTTGCGTATGCCAAAGAGGTCGGAGTGCATCTGTATGTCGTGGTGGCGGAGGACAAATACGACCTCTATCAACCTTATATCGCAGACAACCCTTACCCGCCGAGTGTGAACTTGGACTCCTTAGCGGCACGCTATCATAGTCCGTACTTTATCAACTCCAAAGACACCCTTGCCCCTATGGCGGCGCGAGGCGTAAAGGACATTTTCCTCTGCGATGACACCCATTGGAGCCAAGTCGGCGGAAAAGCAGTCGCGGAGCAAGTGGCAAAGCGAATCATGGCTCAAGAAGCCGATTCGGCACTGTTCCTTTTGCCATAGCATCCTCATTCTCAATTGCCAACAACAGTGCTGCCTCCCCCGCAGAGGCGGCACTTTTTGCGTCATTTCGAGTAGAAATATAGAAAATTAGGCGCAAAGTTTGTGTATTTGCTAAAAAAGCAGTACTTTTGTGCGAACTATGAGGAGCGTGCGAAAATAGAGGAGGAAGACCAAACGAACATACAAAAACGATAAAACGAATATAAATAGCATACAAATATGGCAAAGAAAAACGATTTCAAGAAAGAAGACCAACACCTCGAAGAGGTAAATGAGGCGCTGGGGACTACAGGACAATGGATTGAGAAACACTCCAAAGTACTATCATGGTGCGTACTCGCTATCGTGGTGGTAGTCTGCGGGTTAATCGCTATCAACCAATATGTCATCAAACCCAAAGCCGTCGAGGCAAACAACGAGAACGCAAAAGCCGTTGTCTATTTCCTGCAGAGCGACTATGAGAAAGCCCTCAATGGCGACGAAGCAGAATGTATTGGTTTTGAGCAGATTGCATCCGACTACAAGTTCTATCAACCGGGCAAACTGGCAGCACTCTACGCAGGTATCTGCCACTATGAGTTGGGCAACTACGAGGAGGCAGCCAAGTACCTGAAGAAATTCAGTGCCAAAGACCTCACTATCGACCCGGCGGCTTCGCAACTGCTCGGCGATGCGTATGTCGAACTCGGTGAGTACGCTCATGCCGTAAAGGCGTTCGAGGCAGCAGCCAAGTCTGGCAACGACCTGATTGCCCCGATGAGTCTGAAGAAAGCCGGTTTGGTTTACCTCGAGCAGGGTAACAAGAAAGCCGCTAAACACGCATTCGAGCAGATTAAGAGCGACTTCCCCGCTTCGGCTGAGGCACAAGACATCGACAAATACATTGCAATAGCCGAGTAAGATGACAACCGACTTGTCAAAATACGACGCTACCACATTGCCGAGCGCTGATGTACTCAAACATCAGCGCTATGCAATTATAGTTGCTGACTGGAACGCTGACATCACCTACGCCCTGGCGCAGGGTGCGCTCGATACGCTCGAGAAACACGGCGTGGACGAGGACAATATCGTGGTGCTGCATGTGCCGGGGACTGTCGAACTGACCTACGCGGCGGCACGCGTCATCAGCGAGTACGCCGACATGGATGCCGTGATAGTCATCGGCTGCGTGATACAGGGCGATACCCCCCACTTCAACTATGTGTGCCAATCAGTTACGCAGGGCGTGACAATGCTGAACGCACAAGGCAATGTGCCGGTGGTGTTCTCGGTGCTGACCACGCTCAATAAGCAGCAGGCACTCGACCGTGCAGGCGGCAAACTGGGCAACAAAGGCGTAGAGGGGGCAGTAACAGCCATCCACATGGCAAACCTATGATAATACAATTTGTAAGTGTGCAAGCGGGGAAGTGGGCAAATGCCTGATTACCCCTTGATATAATTTACACACTTACAAATCCACACATTTACACATTCACAAGCCGTGCGTGTCTATAAGTTTGGTGGTGCGTCCGTGCAGCAGGCGGAGGGAATCCGCAACTTGGCACGGATAGTGTCGCTCGAAACGGGCGACCTCGTAGTCGTAGTGTCGGCTATGGGAAAGACTACCAACGCATTAGAGCGTGTGCTGAATGCGCAGTGGGCGCACGACACACAGGCGGCGGAAAGGGAATGGGCAGACCTCCTGGTCTATCATAAGCAGGTGCTGTGTGCATTGGGCTTGCCCGAAGAGACACTGCCTGTGGCGGAACTCCCCGCATTGGCAGACCCCGCCGACTACGACAAGAGTTACGACCAACTGGTGAGCCTTGGGGAAATCATCTCTACCACTATCGTCAATGCCTTTCTGCTCTCGCAGGGGGTGGCGAGTGTGCGACTCGATATGACACACCTCCTGCGCACAGACGCCACTTTCCGTGAGGCGAATGTGAACTTGGAGGAGTCGGAACACCTGCTGCGGAACGCCATAGCAGAGAAAAAGACAGAGAGCAACGCACAAGTCTTTGTCGTACAGGGCTTTATCGGCGGTACGCAAGACGGTCTGCGTACGACACTCGGGCGCGAGGGGTCGGACTATACGGCGGCGCTTGTGGGCAATATGCTTAACGCCGAGTCCGTCACGATATGGAAAGATGTGCCGGGCATACTGAACGCTGACCCGAGGCTGGTGGCACACACGGTGCTGATACCTCGCCTGTCCTACAACGATGCCGTGGAACTGGCGTATTCGGGGGCGCAAATCATCCACCCGAAGACCATACGCCCGCTGGAGAATAAGCGTATCCCGCTGTATGTCAAGCCCTTTGCAGAGCCTACCGCCGCGGGGTCAGTCATCTCGGCGGAGACAACGGCACGCATCGAGGTGCCTGTATATATATGGAGAAAGAACCAGATACTGATTACCCTCCGTGCCAAGGACTTTGCATTCGTCCTGGAGGAGAGTTTGAGTCATATCTTCGAGATTATCCACCGCCACCGCCTCAAGGTGTCGCTGATACAGTCCTCTGCCGTAACCATCTCGGTGTGCGTGGATAAGTCCACTTATCTGCCCGCCGCCATAGAGGAATTGCAAACACGCTATAAGGTTACATACAACGACGGGCTATCGCTGCTTACTATCCGAGGGACAACGCCCGAAATCATAGCGGAGGAAACACAAGGGAAGACAATTCTGTTGAGCC
This sequence comes from Bacteroides uniformis, assembly GCA_963622435.1. Lineage (GTDB taxonomy): Bacteria > Bacteroidota > Bacteroidia > Bacteroidales > Paludibacteraceae > Colicola. The sequence goes on from CAVFIY010000003.1 coordinate 3,243, forward strand.
AAACTACACGCCGCACCGCACGCTTCGTACTGCGCGACTAACCTGAATACCGATGAACACAACTCTTCAACAGTACTTCACAGCCTCATATTGGAAAGCATTGGGGGCTTCGTTTTGGCACGCACTCCATACACGACGCTTCTGGCGCGAGTGGGTGGTGATGACACTCGGTATGGGCATCGGAGCGGCAGCCGTGTACTACTTCCTTATGCCCGGCCACTTGATAGTGGGAACGGTTTCGGGATTGAGCATCGTGATTAATACAGTATTGGGCGGCAATGCAGACACTTTCTCCTATTGGGTAATGGGCATCAATGCGGTGCTGCTCCTGCTCGCTTTCTTGCTGATAGGCAATGAGTTCGGAGCCAAAACAGTCTATACGGCGATGATTCTGGGGCCGCTTACGCAACTGCTGGACTACATCCTCCCCTATACGCACTTCACCCACCGCGTCATCGACGCACCGGAGATACAGGCGCAGTTGCAGGCAGGGGCAACGGTCATGGATGCCAACGGCAACCCCTATCTGCTCGACCGCGCAGGAAATGTGTTGGAGCAGGTGCGCGACTCGGTCATGTCAGCAGGCATCGGGCTGGGCGATGTGTGGTTCGACCTATTGTGTTTCGTCTTCCTGCTCTCCCTCTGCCAAGCCATTGAGTTCCGCATCAACGCCTCGACAGGCGGATTGGACATACTCGCCAAGATAATCAACAAGTACTTGCACTTCGACATCGGCGTGTCAGTATCTATCGGCGGCGCACTTATTTGCTGCTCTGCGTTCCTGATTAACGACACCCGAATGGTCATCATCGGACTGCTCGGCACATGGATTAACGGCGTGGTAATCAACTACTTCGCAGCCTCGTTCAACCTGCGTAAGCGGGTGTGCATTATCTCCCCAGACTACGAGAAGATACGCCGCTATATCGTGGACGACCTGGTGCGAGGCTGCTCACTCTATAAAGTGACGGGCGGTTATCGGAACGAGGAGAATGTTGAGATACAGACCCTGCTCACCCAGGAGGAGTTCGCCAACCTGATGCACTTTATGAAAGACAATGATATCCACGCCTTTACGACGGCAGGCAACTGCTCGGAGGTGTATGGACTTTGGCTCAAACACAAACGCCGCAACGGGCGCATAGAGATTGCCCCGGAGGAAGAATAGCGGTGTAGAAGAACCTGCCTGAGGAGAAGGATAAACACCCCAAGATAGAAACATAATCACTTAAATATCACTATATTATGAAACCTACACTTTTTGTATTGGCAGCCGGAATGGGCAGCCGCTACGGCGGATTGAAGCAGATCGACGGACTTGGTCCGAACGGGGAAACCATTATGGACTACAGCGTCTTCGATGCACTGCGTGCCGGCTTTGGGAAAATTGTATTTGTTATCCGCAAGGACTTCGAGGAAGACTTCCGCCGCGTTGTGCTGTCGAAGTATGCAGACAAAGTACCCTGCGAAGTGTGCTTCCAGTCGGTGGACAAAGTGCCGTCAGGCTATTCGTACAACACCGAGCGCACCAAACCATGGGGTACCAACCACGCCGTGCTGATGGCGAAAGACATTATCCATGAGCCGTTTGCAGTCATCAACGCCGACGATTTCTATGGCAAAGAGTCCTTCCAAATCCTGGCGGATTACCTCAAGAGCATCGAGGGTACGAAAGGCAACTATGCCATGGTCGGCTATCGTGTGGCGAACACCCTCAGCGAGAACGGCAGCGTAAGCCGCGGTGTCTGTGCCACCGACGAGAACGGCTACTTGACCGATGTCGTAGAGCGCACCAAGATAGAGAATATCGGCGGCAACATCGTCTTCACCGAAGACGGGCAGGACACAGTCTTGGCGCCTAACACCCCCGTATCGATGAATATGTGGGGCTTTACGCCGGAGTATTTCGACTATGCCGACGCCGCTTTCAAGGACTTCTTGACGCACTATGGCAACGAACTGAAGAAAGAATTCTATATCCCGACCGTGGTCAACGACCTGATTCGTGCGGGCAAAGCAACCTGCAAGGTGCTGGACACACCGTCCAAGTGGTTCGGCGTTACCTATGCGGAAGACCGTCCGCAAGTGGTGATGAAAATCAACAACTTAGTACACGAAGGGGTATATCCCGAGAAACTGTTTTAATTAGACAATAGAAAGCAAATGGCACGAATTTTAGTAACAGGCGGCACGGGCTATATCGGCTCGCACACCGTCGTGGAGTTGATGCAACAAGGGTATGATGTCACCATCGTGGACAACCTGAGCAACTCCAATATTGATGTATTGGACGGTATAGCAGCCATTGTCGGACGCCGTCCCGACTTCCATAACATCGACTGCAATGACTTTGTGAACCTCGAGAATGTATTCAAGCAGTACACTGATATTGAGGGCGTTATACACTTTGCAGCGAGTAAGGCGGTCGGCGAATCGGTCGAGAAGCCGCTGCTCTACTACCGTAACAACATCGGCTCTCTCTTGACGCTGCTCGAGGTGATGAAACGCTATCATGTGAACAACATCGTTTTCTCGTCGTCCTGTACGGTGTACGGGCAGCCCGACAAGGCGTACCTGCCTGTGGACGAGACGGCACCTATCCAAAAAGCCCTTTCGCCTTACGGCAATACCAAACAGATTAACGAGGACATCATCCGCGACGAGGCACACGCCGATGCGGCACTCCACGCCATTATCTTGCGCTATTTCAATCCGATAGGCGCACACCCGTCGGCACTGATAGGCGAATTGCCCAACGGCGTACCGAACAACCTGCTGCCTTTTGTCACGCAGACTGCAGCGGGCTTGCGCAAAGAACTGAAAGTCTTCGGCGATGACTACGATACCCCCGATGGCTCGTGCATCCGCGACTATATTTATGTGGTCGATTTGGCAAAAGCCCATGTCAAAGCCGTTGAGCGTATGCTGCATCAGAAGTCCGCAGAGCGTGTCGAGACATTCAACTTGGGGACAGGTCGAGGCTTGAGTGTGCTGGAAATCGTACACGGCTTCGAGGAGGCAACGGGTGTCAAAGTGCCGTACTCTATCGTGGGACGCCGCGAGGGCGACATCGAGAAAGTATGGGCGAATCCGACCAAGGCAAACACCGTCTTGGGGTGGAAAGCCGACACGCCTGTGCAGGAAGTGCTACTCTCCGCATGGAACTGGGAGAAGCACCTGCGTAACCTCTAAACGACTGATATGCAGTTATATCCGCTACTGTTTACACCGCGTCTGTTCCACAAGATATGGGGCGGACAACATATTAAGGAATGGTATAAGCCACTCTCCGACAGCATGGAAAATGTGGGGGAGAGTTGGCTTATCTCCGCTGTTGAGAAGTACCCGACCGTCGTTGCCAACGGACCACTGAAAGACAATGAGTTACAAGACCTCTTGGAGGTCTATATGGGCGACTTGGTGGGCGATAAGGTCTACGAAGTCTTCGGCAACCTCTTCCCGCTGCTGATTAAGTTCATCGATGCGGACGACGATTTGAGTATTCAGGTACACCCCGACGACGACTATGCGTACGAGAATGAGTCCTCATTGGGCAAGACGGAGATGTGGTATGTCATGCCGTCAGAAGCCCATGCGTCGGTCGTGCTTGGGTGGAAGCAAAAGATGTCTATCGAACAGATTGGCAACGCCATAGAGGAGGGCGTGCTGTCCGATTATCTGTGCGCTCACCCCGTGCAGCAGGGCGACTTTATGTTGATACAGCCGGGGACGGTGCATGCTATGCGCCGAGGGACGATAGTCGCTGAGATTCAAGAGAATAGCGACATTACATACCGCCTCTATGACTATAATCGGGTGGGCAATGACGGGAAGAAACGCCCGCTTCATGTCCAAAAGGCATTGGAGGTGATGAATAGGGAGGCATATACGGGCAATGGCGTGTCGCATATCGAGGAGGATAAAATGGTGCAGGGCATAGCCCATACGCCCTATTTTACTACGAATGTGCTGCAGTTCTCGCAGCCCATCGCCCGCGACTACGCACCCTTGGACTCCTTTGTCGTATACATCTGCGTCGATGGCGAAGTACAAGTCCAATCCACCGACGCCGCTGATACAGATACAGGTGCTGCTACAAATGCAGATACTGAAAACCAATCAGTTACATTGCACTGTGGCGAAGCGGTTCTCCTCCCCGCTGTCCTCAACGACATCCTCCTCCTCCCCACAACCCCTCACGCCCGTATCTTGGAAGTCTACATGGACCCCGAGTTACTCTATCCCCCTCTAGCCTAGTAGCCTATCTAGTCCCCACTAGATGAACTAGAAACAACTAGATATAACTAGATCAACTAGATTACCTAGATTACCTAGATGCAACTAGATACAACTTCCAAGTAGCACATCCGGCAGCCTGGGGGCGTGGGTGTCCCCACCCGCGGCGGCTCGCCAGAGCCGTTTGCCCATACTCTGCCCTCTAACCAATCTAGAAAGTCTAGCCTATCTAGCCTGTCTAACCCCAACTATATCAACTAGATACAACTACAAGACAGCACATCTAGCAGCCTGGGGGCGTGGGTGTCCCCACCCGCGGCGGTTTGGAACAAACCGTTTGACCATACTCTGCCAAGTCCTCTACGCCCGCCATAAAAATCCCCCCCCCTCTCACCAAATCCGCTGCAAAGATACAACAAAAACGGAGTCGTTGTTGGTAATAGTGCGCAATTTTTTCAAAAAAGTAGAAATAATTCCCTCTCCCCCCCACAGACTACACACAACACCTCCCACACACACAACGGTTTGGAACAAACCATTCCCCATACTCTGCATATTAATTGTTAATTATTAATTGGGAACATCTCCCTGTTCTTTCCCTGATGTTACCCTGTTCTTACCCTGTTGTGATAGTCATTTTGTAATCTTAAAAATGACTATTACAGCACCATTTATGCCTTCACTCCTCATTCAAACTAATGTGAATGCAAGGAGGATACAATGTGGATAGACCACTTCTCAATGTACAACAGGAACAACGAACACCCATAGAGTCTTACGCCTCCCGCACCATATAAACAAATCTGCCCGACATCTTTCCGATGTCAGGCAGACTAATATACACATTTTCAGTGATTTATTGGCACATCACGCAGCCTTTGCAGCCTTGCGTGCCTTGCGGCGGTCTTGCGCACGCTGAATGTCGTAAGCCAACGGCGAAGCGATACATACCGACGACCAAGTACCCACGATAACACCCATCAGCAGGGCGAATACGAAGCCACGAATGGTCTCACCGCCGAAGCAGAAGATAGCGAGCAGTACCACGAGCGTCGACATCGAAGTCGAGAAGGTACGACCGAAGGTCGAGTTGATGGCGTTGTTGATGTTGATACTGCGCTCACGCTTCGGATAGAGGTGGTTGTTCTCACGCACACGGTCGAAGATAACCACCGAGGCGTTGATCGAATAACCGATAACCGTCAGCACGGCCGCGATAAACGATTGGTCAATCTCCATAGAGAACGGCATTACCTTCCAGAGGATAGCGTACAGCCCCAAGATAATCACCGTATCGTGCGTCAGGGCAGCGATAGCGCCCACCGAGTATGCAAAATTGCGGAAACGAATCAGGATGTAGATAAATATACCTATCAGCGCAAATACGATAGCCCAAACAGCGGCGGTCGTGATGTCGTCTGCCACGGCAGGACCCACTTTCTGCGACTGCATAATACCCACTTCGGGGTTAATCTCTGTTGACTTAAAGTCGTCTATCGTGATATCCTCTGCCAAGAACGGCTTGCAGCCCTCGTAGAGCAGCGTCTCAATCTTGGTGTCAGCGTCGTCGGAGTTGTCCTGAATCATATAGTTGGTCGATACACGCACCTGATTGCTGCTACCGATGGTAATCACATTCAGCGAGTAGGTGTCGTCGCCCTCCAGGTTCTCTTTGAACACATTATCAAGCGATTCGCGTACATCCTGCGTATTCACAGGCTCTGCAAAACGGATCACATAGTTACGCCCCCCCGAGAAGTCAATACCGAGGTTCAGACGCCCGAATACATGCGGTTCCAGACCGAGGATAGCAAAGATAATCAGCACACCCGAAATGGTGTATGCATACTTACGGAACTTTATAATATCAGCGTGCGTATTCTGCAAGAAGTTCTTCGTCATCGGCGTGCAGAACGGCAACTCTTTGGCGTTCTCGTTCTTGGCGTAGTCTTCGAGCAACAGACGCGTGATGAACACAGCCGTCAGGAACGAAGAGATAATACCAATCATGTATGTTACGGCGAAGCCCTTGATAGGACCTGTACCGAATATCGCCAAGATAGCACCCGTCAAGAAACTCGTTACATTGGCATCGATAATGGCAGAAATAGCGTTCTTAAATCCTTCGTCGATGGCCTTACGCATGGTCTTGCCGGCGTGCATTTCCTCGCGTATACGCTCGTATATCAGCACGTTAGCGTCCACCGCCATACCCATGGTCAGCACGATACCGGCAATACCCGGCAGTGTCAGCACGGCGGAGAACGACGCCAGAATACCTACCAACAGGAAGATGTTGCAGCACAGTGCAGCGTCTGCAATCAGACCCGGAATCCACCCGTAGTAGAACACCATATAAACGAGAATCAGGATAAATCCGAGTACGAAACTCCACAGACCATCGTGAATGGCAGCCTTACCCAGTGTAGGACCTACCACATCCTCTTGGATAATACGCGCAGGCGCGGGCATCTTACCGGAGTTCAGTGTGTTCGCCAAGTCCTTTGCCTCTTCTACGGTGAAGTTACCCGTAATCTGACTGTTACCGCCGGCAATCTCGTTCTGCACGGTCGGGAAACTGTACACAAACCCGTCAAGCACAATGGCAATCGACTTGCCGATGTTCTCTTTTGTAACACGCTGCCAAGCCTTTGCGCCCTCTGCGTTCATCGACATCGACACATTGGCGTACGCACTTGTCTGTGAGAAGTCTGCACGAGCGTCTGTAATGACATCGCCCTCCATGGTGGCGCGTCCGTCACGCTGTGCCTTGAGTGCAATCAGTTGATAGTACTGCTCTGCATCGTCCACCGACTTCACCGTCCAGCGCAGACGCAGGTCGCGCGGCAGCACTTGCTTTGCCACTTGCGAGTGAAGCATCGCATTTACGGCAGCGGTATCACTGTAGTGTACAGTACCTACCACAGGCCCGCGATATGCCTGACCTTGTTGATTTACAGACGGATTGAGGATAGCGAAGAGCGGGTTCTGCTTCTTATACTCCTCAATACGCTTCTCTTGGTCAGCCTCCAGTGCAGCTGAGTCCTCTTGCAGGTTATCTACCAGTGCATCAATGTCGTCAGCGTCTGCCGTTGCATGTTTAGCCTCCTCTTTCTGTGCCTTTCCGGCATCAGCGGTAGTGGCGTTCAGTTGCGCATACTCTGCGTTGATTTGTATCAGTTGCGGCAGAATCTCACTCAGGTCATAGGTCTCCCAGAACTCAAGATTTGCAGAGCCTTGGAGCAGTTTACGCACACGCGCAGGCTCTTTCACACCCGGCAACTCAATCAGGATACGCCCCTGTTGCGACAACTTTTGGATGTTGGGTTGTACAACACCGAAACGGTCAATACGCGTACGCAACACCTTGAACGAGTTGTCCACAGCACCCTCCACTTCCTCACGCAGCACTTTCTCTACATCGGAGTTGGATGAGTCGAACGACACCTTATCTTTCAGTTCGTACGAGTTGAATACCGAAGCCAATTTCGCATTCGGGTCCACCTCTTTGAACGACTCGATAAACAGAGTCACAAAGTCGGCACCGCTCGATTTCTGTTTCTCTTGAGCGAGAGCCATTGCCTTGGTGAAGTTCTCCGAGGTATTGTTGCCCGACAGCACACGGATGATGTCCGGTACGCTCACCTCCATGGTGACATTCATACCACCCTTCAGGTCAAGACCGAGGTTTAACTCTTTGGCGCGGCACTCCTTGAGGGTATAACCGAACCATACTTTTTTCGATGCAATCGAGTCGAGGTAAACATACTCTTTCGCAGCGTTGTCGCCTGCGTACTCTTTTGCCTTTTTGTCGTAATGTGAAGTTACAATAGAGAACGACAGGTAGAAGGCGCACACCAGGAACAGGAGTACCGCCAATGTTCTAACAAGCCATTTGTTTTGCATATTATTTGTAATTTATTTATTTATCGCGTTTTGCCCTTGTCCGATGCCGCTGCGCCCTGTGCTGTGCCGTTGCAGCCCACAAATACGAAGCGACTATACAAAAAGCGCACAAAGGTACTATATTTTTCTCGTTTTTCCAAATAAATGCGCAATTTAATTTAGGAATTAGGAAATAAGAGGACTTCTGTTAACCGGAGAATGGTGTTTTGTGCAACATTTGTGCGGGGAGGAACAGCCTATCCTCCTTGTATCCACCATACTTCTAATTACGAATTATGAATTATGAATTAAGAATTATATGTTGGGGGACGGTTCTAATTATGAATTAAGAATTAAGAATTATATGCTGTGATGGGGAATGCGCCCAATTTGTGTAATACTTTTTTCTTCTTTGGGATATATGCAATACTTTTTTCTTGTAAGGCACAGAGTTTTGTATTGCTGTCTGCTAAAAATAAAAGAATTGGAGAAGAATTGCGCACTATGCGCAACAAAGGCAGCCTAAATAGACTACCTTTGCAACGGATTTAAGAACAATAGAGTTCTCGTATATAAGTCTTCTTGTATATAATGGAGTTCCCGTAATGAACTACTCTCTTATATCCGTAACGAACTCTCTCATATATAGTTAGCAGAGTTTCCTATGTGGGTCTTTTGTATAAAAGCACCCCTTATATAATAGAAGTACCCTACTTTATCAGTGCCTCGTAGGCAGCGGCGTCAAGCAAGTCGCCGAACTCGGCTGCGTCCTTAACGGCAATCTTCACCATCCACCCCTCGCCGTACGGGTCGTTGTTAACCAACTCGGGGTGGTCGTTCAGTGCCTCGTTGAACTCAAGTATCTCACCCGATACGGGCAAGTTCAAGTCCGAAACGGTCTTCACTGCCTCGACAGAGCCGAAAGTCTCGTTCTTGCCGATGGTCTCGCCGACGCTCGGCACATCCACAAAGACAATCTCTCCCAGTTCGGATTGTGCATAATCGGTAATGCCTACATAGGCCTCGTTGCCCTCTTGGCGAATCCATTCGTGGTCGCTCGTGTAGAGCAGGTTGGTGGGGGTATTCATATTTATAAGGTATTAAAGTAATTAGCGTAAATGGCGGTTCCTATTATATTAGAGAGTAAATGCCTCGTCATAAACGGACGCTCCCATCTGTTACATAGCCCTGCAACTTGGTGTGGTAAACGGGTAAGTGCCTCGTCAAAAACGGACAACTCCTCAACTAATAAAACTGTGCGCAGCCGCTGTCTGTCAGGCGATTAGCGAGTGTAACTCGGGATTTGGTCGCCCAGCGTGGACATCGCGCAGCGGAAGCCAATCTTGCTCGAGCATTGGTCTTGGTCGAGGTAACGACGCGTCGAGGGGTTGAGCCAGTAAATACGGTCTGCCCACGAGCCGCCTTTGTAAACACGGGTCTTCTTCGTGATACGCGGTGCTAGTACATCGGTCGGGTCGGTCTTTACCTCGCTGAGGTTTGCAACGCCCACAGTATCAAGCGGATAGTCAGTGTTGATAAGTGAAGCGAAGTCGCCGTCCTTCACATCACGCAGGTCGTCCTTGCTCGTGTATGCCACCTTGATGCAGCCGAGCGAGTCCACCTCGTATTTGCCGTTCTCGCCTTTGACGGGTTTGGTGTACACATTACCGCGGAACGAGTTGTACTCCGAGGTAACTTGGTAACTGGTTTCCCGATAAACATCCAGCACCCATTCGTTCACATTACCCGCCATGTTATACAGTCCGAAGTCGTTCGGCATGAACGCATCCACGGGCGCAGTGATGACATAACTGTCGTTGAGCGCACCGCTCACACCCATCATGTCCCCTCTGCCGCGGACGAAGTTGGCTTGCATCATACCCAGTCCCTTCTTTCCCAAGTCGCGAGGATGATAGCCCGACCAGGGGTAGATTTTCCCCTCTACGGTCAGCCCGTCTTCGCCGGCGATGGGGGCGTAGGCTGCGAACTCCCACTCTGCCTCTGTCGGCAGGCGATAGCCCGTCACGAGCAGTCCGTCCGCACGCGTTACCTTGCGCAGGTTGCCCTGCGAATCGTACTTCGGCTTACGCCCTGCTTCGGGCTGATAATCATTGTCAAGCAAGTACTTCTCCGTGTTGAAGACGAACTTGTCGCGGATATACTCATACGACGGGCGGTACATCGTCACGGTCTGCTCCGGGTCTTCGGGGCTTACCTCCTCGTAGGAATCCATTTGGTAGCCCGTAGCGGTCTCCCACTCGTCCTTATATGCCTCATCGTCAGTCGGTTGCAGGTCTGCAAAAGCAGGTATGGCAATCACGCCCGCACTAATCAGGGCTTTCTCGTTCACGCGGTCGGTACGCCATTGGCAGTACGCCATCGCTTGCTCCCAAGTTACACCCACAATGGGGTAGAACGAGAACGCAGGGTGCGTGAAATAGTTCTCCTCATACGGGTCGTTGTACGCCATCTCCTCGCGCCATACCGTCTTGTCCGGTTGGGCTTTCTCCACCAGTTCGGGGGCAACTGCGCCGAAGACGACATCCAGCCAGTGCAGGTACTCGTTCCAGTTCAGGTTCGTCACCTCGTACTTGTCCATATAGAACGAACTCACGGTCAGCGTACGGGGCGAGTTGTTCATCGGCGCGGTGATAAACTCATCTTTCTCGCCGATTGTAAATGTACCTCCTTGGATAGGCACCATCCCTACGGGGCTTACATTTCCCACGCCTTCTTTTGCCTCGAAGTTCGTGGTCTTGGCGTCGTAATAGTTCCAGCCCGTTGTGTTGGATACTTTCGTGTTCAGTTCGCGCTTGTTTGTTCCGCACGCTGCCAACGCAATGACCGAAGCAAATAAGAGATACTTTGTTGTCTTGTTCATATCTATACAAAATTTTCAGCCTGCAAAGTTACACAAAAAAGTCGTTCCAACCAATCTTTCGCGTGAATTTCTTCAAAAAAAGTGTGTTTTTGGTCGTTTCCTGCGCAATTTGGTGCCTTTTCTCGTATAAATATGCTTTTTTTGAAAGTTTTTTCGTACCTTTGCAAGGTTGAACGAGCAGGGTCAAGTGCCTGTTTAGCGGAAAAGCACCTCAGTGATGAACATTCCATCTTTGCATATCGGTTCGCACCTCCTTCGGTTGGATACACCGGTGGTGATGGCGATACTCAACAGTACGCCCGACAGTTTCGTGCCGTCCACGCGGTTGGCGACGGAGGCGGATGCCGTCCGTGCCGCCGAGAAGGCGCTCCGTGAGGGGGCGACTATCCTCGACATCGGCGGCTATTCCACGCGTCCCGGGGCGGCAGAGGTGTCGCCGGAGGAGGAGTGGCGGCGCGTGCATCGGGCGGCGTCGGCGGTGCGACGGGCGTTCCCGGAGGCGATTCTCTCGGTGGATACCTATCGGGCAGAGGTCGCGCGGCGGGCAGTCCTGGAGGACAATGTGCAGATTATCAACGATGTATCGGGCGGCACGCTCGACGAGGCGATGTTCGATACGGTGGCGGCACTCCATGTGCCGTATATCCTTATGCACATGCGGGGTACGCCGCGCACGATGCAGACTCTCACGGATTACGATGATATTCTGTCCGATATGGTGGCGTTCTTCCAAACGCGCATCGATCGCCTCTCGCAGTTGGGTGTCAGCGATGTGATTATCGACCCGGGTTTCGGCTTTTCGAAGACGCTCGAGCAGAACTACTATGTCCTTGCGCACCTGCGTGAACTGGCGGTACTGGGCAAGCCCATCCTCGCCGGTATTTCTCGTAAGTCTATGCTTTACAAGGCATTAGGTATTACACAAGAGGAGGCACTCAATGCCACGACAGCGGCGAATATGGTGGCGTTGCTCGGCGGCGCATCTATCCTGCGCGTGCATGACACCCGTGCGGCGGTGGAGGCGGTGCGTATCTTCAACCAACTTCCTTTATCTTGATTTTCTCTATGGCGTTTCAATTTGGTTTTAAGGATGTAATTGATATTCTGTTCGTTGCCATTTTGCTCTACGAGGCATTCCGTCTGCTGCGTCGTTCGGGGGCGGTGAACTTGTTCTGGGGTATTCTCGCCTTTCTGGTGGTGTGGTTTCTGGTGAGTTTCGTGTTCCAACTCGACCTCACGGGGGCTATCTTCGACCGCTTTATCAGCGTAGGTGTGATTGCATTGATTGTGATTTTCCAAGAGGAACTGCGGGGCTTTTTCTATCGTTTGGGGGCGCGTTTCAGCACTTTCCAGTTCCGCTATCGGCACGAGAAACAGCAGTCGCAAGACGCTACTATTCAGCAGATTGCGCTTGCTTGTCGCCACATGGCGAACTCCAAAACGGGTGCGCTTATCGTGTTGGCGGGGCAGCAGTCGCTCAGCGAGTATGCGGACACGGGCGAGCGGCTCGATGCGATTATCTCTGCCCGTCTGATTGAGAATATCTTCTTTAAGAATACGCCGCTCCACGACGGGGCGTTGCTCATTAAGGACAGCCGTCTACTCTCGGCGGCGTGTATCTTGCCCGTCTCGAAGAATCAGGACATACCCAAGCACTATGGTCTTCGCCACCGTGCCGCACTGGGGTTGGCAGAGAAGACGGACGCCACGGCGATAGTGGTGTCGGAGGAAACGGGGCATATCTCTGTCGCGCAAGGTGAACAGATTCAGGAGATTACGGAGGAGCAACTCCTGCTCTACCTCTCCGCCGCCTTCTCCTCCGCGAACTAAAATAAGGGGGAGGATTTTTACTATTCCTATTCCTCTGCGAACTCAATTCAAGAGAGGTTCTTACAATTTTTACTTCTCTGCGAACTAGAATAAGAGGAGTCTTTTACTATTTCATTCATCTAATGGGATGTGTCCCGATAGGGACGATGCACACACACAAGGCACTTGTCGCCACCTGGGGGCGTGGGTGTCCCCACCCGCGGCGGTTTGGAACAAACCGTTTGACCCGATAATGTCGAGTCCACTTTGTAGGTGCAGTCCTCAGAGCCGTTTGACCCGATAATGCAAACTAGTTCAACTAGATTACCTAGTTCAACTAGATGATTCACCGTTCTCTCCCAACCTAGAGTTCCACTCCCTCCCCCCCCCATTCTCTGCCCTCCCCTCCTTTGAAGGAGGGGGCGGGGGAGGTCTTGCAGCACAAAAAAAAGACCATTCTCTCGAACAGTCTTTTTTCACTAATCTCAGAAATGTCGAGAAGAGGCGACTCGAACGCCCGACCCCCACGTCCCGAACGTGGTGCGCTACCAACTGCGCTACTTCTCGATTGCTCCCTCTCTTGGAAAAAGCGGGTGCAAAGGTACGACCTTTTTTTCGTTTGTGCAAATTATTTTGCACTTTTATGTGCTATCCCCTCAAAATTCTGCCCAACTCTATCGAAACTATCGCCCCTATAAATGCTATAGCCGCTATAAAAACTATCGAACCTATTCCCCTTATTTCTTCCTAAAACTCCTCTTCTTGCTGCTTGTCGGCTCGCTCTCGGCGATAATCCGCTGACAATCAGCCTCTGTGAGCGATTCGGCGGTCGTGCCTTTGGGGATTTTGTAGTTGCCTTGCGGGGTCTTGATGTACGCCCCGTAACGCCCGTTCAGCACTTGGATCTCCCCATAGACATGAATAGGCTCTTGCTGTTGCGCCTTTTTGTTTATCAGTTCCTGCGCCTCTTCGAGTGTAATATGCAGTGGGTCAATGCTTTTCGGGATACTTACGAACGCGCCTTGATACCGCAGGTAGGGGCCAAATTTGCCCTCACCGACCACCACATCTTCGCCAGCAATCTGCCCCAGTGTGTAGGGCAACGCCTGCTCGAAGAGTGCCAACGCCTCGGGGAGGGTGATAGAGAATATCGACTGTCCTTTCTTGAGTGAGGCAAAACGGGGTTTCTTCGTGTCGCCTTCCGCCCCGCCTATCTGTATGCAGGGGCCAATCTTGCTCATCTTCGCATAGACGGGTTCGCCCGTGCCGGGTTCTTTGCCCAGTTCGCGCCCTGCCACTTTGCCCGCAGGAATTTTCTCGAGCATGGGGTGGAACGCCTTGTAGAACGAATCCACGGTGCTGACCCAATCGGCTTTCCCCTCTGCTATTTGGTCGAAATTCTCCTCCTCGTGGGCGGTGAAATCGTAATTCAGTATCTCGGGGAATTGGCTGACGAGGAAGTCGTTCGTGATACGCCCCAGGTCAGTGGGCAGCAGTTTCTGCTGGTCTGCCCCGTAGGTCTCCGTTTTCGTACTCTCTTTTATCGTTTCGCCCTTGAGTGTCAATAGGGTACAGTCTTTTTTCTGTCCCTCGACGCTCCCCCGCTCCACATATTTGCGGGTCTGAATGGTCTCGATAATCGTGGCGTAGGTGGAGGGTCGCCCGATACCCAACTCCTCCATTTTCTTCACGAGGGTCGCCTCGTTGTAACGGTACGGCGGTTGGGTAAAGGTCTGTTGGGCGGTTATCTCCACCCGCTGCAATGCCTCTCCGTTGCTCACTTGGGGCAGGGTGGGGGTCTTCTCTTCCTCCTCGTCGTTCGACTGGGTGTATGCCCGCATGAAACCGTCGAATGTGATGATCTTACCCGTCGCAACGAACAGATAATCAGCACCGGAGATATGCACCTCAATGCGTGTCGTCTCTATCTCCGCATCCTCCATTTGGCAGGCGATGGTGCGTTTCCATATCAGTTCGTAGAGGCGTTGCTCGTCGTTGTTCGCCCCGCGGCTGTGCGCGTCCATAAAGGTCGGGCGGATAGCCTCGTGTGCCTCTTGCGCACCCTTGCTCGAGGTGTGGTATTGGCGGGTGTGGCTGTAGCGTTCGCCGTATTCGGCAATCACTTCTTTCTTCGCCGCCGAGAGGGCAAGCGTGCTGAGATTCACAGAGTCCGTACGCATGTAGGTGATGTAACCTGCCTCGTAGAGTGATTGGGCGAGGCGCATGGTCTTCGACACGGGGAACTTCAGTTTTCGTGCCGCCTCTTGCTGGAGCGAAGAGGTCGTGAAGGGGGGCGCAGGCGTGCGCTTACCGGGCTTCTTCTGAATGTCTTGTATCTGAAAATCAGCGTGTTGGCATTGCTCGAGGAACGCTTGCGCTTCCTCTTTGGTGTTGAAACGGTGGTTCAGTTCGGTGTGCAGCACCTGCCCTTTTGAGCCGTTTGCGCCGATGAAATCCGCCACCACTTTGTACTGCGCCGTGGTCTGGAAGTTCTCAATCTCCCGCTCCCGTTCTACCACGAGGCGCACTGCTACTGACTGCACACGCCCTGCGCTCAGCCCCGCCGTTACTTTCTTCCACAGCACGGGCGACAACTCGAAGCCCACGATACGGTCGAGTACGCGCCGTGCCTGTTGGGCGTTCACCAGGTTGTAGTCAATATCCCGCGGCTCTTCGATGGCGCGGAGAATGGCAGGCTTCGTAATCTCGTGAAATACAATGCGTTTCGTGTCCTTCTTGTCTAGCCCGAGTACCTCTTTCAGGTGCCAGGCAATGGCTTCTCCCTCGCGGTCTTCATCGCTTGCGAGCCATACGGTGTCGGCTTTTTTTACTTCGGTCTTGAGGGTCTCGAGCAGTTGTTTCTTGCGGGGGTCAACCACATAGTTGGGTTGGTAGCCATGCTCGAAATCGATGCCCATGCTGTTCTTGCCTTTGGGCTCTATGTCGCGGATGTGTCCCTGCGAGGAGAGTACATGGTAATCTTCGCCCAGGTACTTCTCGATGGTCTTCGCCTTGGCGGGAGACTCAACAATGACTAAGTTCTTACTCATTATATATATGTGTAGTTTTCGTTATTCCTAAAATTCTTTGATATGTCGGCTGTATCCCCTATGAATACGCACCTTCAAGTGTTCCACAAGCAAGGCTCAAGCCACCCTTAAGCAAGGCTCAAGCCACCGTGATTCTTCTTTCTCCCTGTTCTTACCCTGATGTTACCCTGTTGTTGAGCCGCTACTGTTCTGCGCTTCAATCGGTTACATCTCACCCCTATCCGCCCCTCATCCCAAATTGTTCCACGCTCCGTCCTCCTCCGCAGGGTATAAAAAACATCTATCCACCCTCTATCCACCCTGCAATTCTTAATTCATAATTCATAATTCACAATTCCCCGCCGTGGTGGTGTGGGTGCGAAAACGGCTGCAAAAGTACGACATATTTTTTATTTGTGCAAATTTACACCTTTCTTGTTTATATCCTTGTATATATCAAAGATAATCCTTATCTTTGCACCGTAATAGAATTCACGGGGGCTGCCGAGGATGTTATCGCAGGCGTTGCCTTTTTTCTATAACTGCTTAATACTTAACCTTATGAACATCGTTTTAGTCGTATTGCTCGTCGTAGCGGGCGTTGTCCTGCTCCTCTTGGAGATATTTCTGCTCCCAGGCTTCGGCATCGCGGGGATTGCAGGTTTTTTGAGTCTTGTCGGTGCCGTAGTCGCTGCTTATCTGCGCATTGGAGCGACGGCGGGGCATATCACGCTGGCAGGAGTATTGGTGGCGGTTGCCCTGTCCGTTTACGCCTTTATACGCGGGCGTGCGCTGCAGCGGATGTCGCTCGATACGGCGATTGATTCCAAAGTGGATTTAGCATCCCCGGGGAAGAAAATAGAGAATCTCGAGCGGGAGGCGACTGCCATGGGGAAGAAAGAAGAGAAGCGCATCGAGAAAGCCACACAGGATACGGAGGAGGAGACCCGTGCGGAAGAGTAATCCGCCCGTGTCGCATAAGTTCCGTAAGCATAATAAGGAAATGGTTGTCCCAGGCGACACGCCGGTATGAACTAACCTATTGTTTTACATACAAATACACTGAAGTCTATGAATGTCGTAACCATTGTTTTGCTGGTCGTATTGGCAATCTTCATTGCCATATTCTTCTACTATGTCCCGTTCATGCTCTGGATTAACGCCCAGGTGAGCGGAGTCTATGTATCGCTCGTGCAACTCTTCCTGATGCGCATCCGTAAAGTGCCGCCCACCCGTATTGTCAACTGCCTGATTGAGGCACATAAGGCAGGCGTGACGGATGTCAAACGCGACGCCCTCGAGGCGCACTACCTCGCGGGAGGGCATATCGAGCGTGTCGTCCACGCCCTTGTGTCCGCATCCAAGGCGAACATCCCCCTCTCGTTCCAAATGGCGACCGCCATCGACCTCGCAGGCCGTGATGTGTTCGAGGCAGTGCAGATGTCCGTTAACCCGAAAGTGATTGATACTCCGCCTGTTACGGCAGTCGCCAAAGACGGTATTCAGTTGATAGCCAAAGCCCGTGTGACAGTGCGGGCGAACATCCGCCAACTCGTCGGCGGTGCGGGCGAAGACACCGTTTTAGCCCGTGTCGGTGAGGGTATAGTCAGTTCTATCGGCTCGGCGGAGAGCCACAAACAGGTACTCGAAAACCCCGACAGCATTTCCAAACTCGTACTGAGTAAGGGGTTGGACGCAGGTACGGCGTTCGAGATACTCTCCATCGACATTGCCGACATCGATGTCGGTAAGAACATCGGCGCACAACTCCAAATGGACCAGGCGCAGGCGGATAAGAACATCGCCCAAGCCAAGGCGGAGGAACGCCGTGCGATGGCGATTGCGGGTGAGCAGGAAATGAAAGCGAAAGCCCAAGAGGCACGCGCGAAAGTCATTGAAGCAGAGGCACTTGTGCCGCAGGCAATGGCAGAAGCATTCCGCACGGGCAACCTCGGTATCATGGACTACTACCGCATGCAGAACATCCAGGCCGACACCTCCATGCGGGAGGCAATCGGCAAACCCGCAGACACCAAGAAGAAATAAACCGTGCGGGTCGCCCTTCTGCAATATCCCATCGCTTGGGCAGACAAACAGACCAATCTGCGTCTTGCCGAAGAGCATATAGCCGCATCAGCCGCTGAGGCTGATGTGGCTCTTTTGCCGGAGTTGTTTACAACGGGGTTCTGCACAGACCGCCCCGACCTGGCAGAGGAGGCGGACGGAGAAACAATGACCCGCCTGCAACACACTGTCAATGAGCGGAATATCGCCGCAGCGGGGTCCTTCCTGTGCCGCGAAGAGGGCTGCCTGTACAACCGCGGATTCTTCCTCCGCCCGCAAGCAGAGCCTGTCTTTATCGACAAACGACACCTCTATGCCCACGGCGGCGAGGCACGCTTTTTCTCGGCGGGCAAGAACCATGGCACGATAGAATATAAGGGTGTTCGTTTCCGACTCCTCGTCTGCTACGACCTGCGCTTCCCCGTTTGGTCGCGCCAAACAGCCGAAGAGCCGTACGATATCCTCCTCGTATCCGCCTGCTGGCCCGCCTGCCGCATCGCCTATTGGGATGCACTCCTGCCCGCCAGAGCCATTGAGAATCAGTGCTATATAGCCGCAGTCAATGCCGTGGGCGACGACGAAATCCCCCTGCACTATAACGGCCACTCCACCGCCTTCGACACGCACCTGCGCCCGCTTGTGCATTTCGCCGACGACGAGGCGGGGACGCAGATAGCCGACTTCGACATCCCCGCCCTCCGCCACTACCGCGAGACCCTGCCGCTGTGGCGTGACGCCGACCGATTTACACTCCATATATAAATATAACTCCCGCCTATGCAATCCCCTCGCTGGAACATACATACCCTTACCCCCGAGCAACAATCCCTCTGCGATGTCCTGTCGCACGAGTTGAGCATATCGTCCCTCTCCGCCCGCCTGTTGGTGGACAGAGGCATCCGCACCGCCGACGAGGCGCGTGCCTTCATCCGCCCCTCCCTCGACGACCTGCACGATCCGTTCTTAATGCAGGATATGAAAAAAGCCGTCTCCAGACTGGAGACGGCTTTGCAGCACCATGAGCGTATTATGGTCTATGGGGATTACGATGTGGACGGCACGACGGCAGTTGCCCTCATGTACTCTTTCCTACGCACCCTTACAGACAATATAACTTATTATATACCTGACCGTTACCGCGAGGGATACGGTATCTCCACGCTCGGTATCGATACCGCCAAGCACGATGGATGTACGCTGATGATAGCCCTCGACTGTGGTATCAAGGCGGTCGAGAAAACCCGCTACGCCGCCGAGCAGGGGATCGATATGATTATCTGCGACCACCATACCCCGGGCGACACACTCCCCGCCGCCGTGGCAGTCTTGAATATGAAACGCAGCGACTGCCCCTATCCTTATAAGGAGTTGAGCGGCTGCGGGGTAGGATTCAAGTTGGTGCAAGCATACGCAAAAAAAGTGCGTATACCCCAAGAAAGAGTATACGCACTGCTTCCATACCTGGCGATGTCTATCGCATCAGATATAGTTCCCGTTACGGGAGAAAACAGAATACTTGCTTATTACGGGCTGCGCCAACTAAACCGCCATACACCGGTCGGTGTGCGAGCCATCATGGAGGTAGCGGGTATCACACCGGAACATACAGTCACCATCTCCGACCTCGTATTTAAGATTGGACCTCGTATCAACGCCTGCGGGCGGATTAACTCAGGCGCGGAGGCGGTACGCCTGCTCATTACGGACGATGTTTCTTTCGCCCGCCAACAGGCAACCTCTGTCAATCAGTTCAATAACCAACGGCGAGGTCTTGATACGCAGACTACGGAAGAGGCGTTGGCTATGCTCGCCGCCGACCCGGAGAACGACTCCCGTCATACCACGGTCGTCTATTCCCCCTCGTGGCACAAAGGCGTGGTCGGCATTGCGGCGTCCCGCCTTACGGAGAACTATTTCCGCCCCACGATAGTCTTTACAGGGGCGGAGGGCGACATCATCTCGGGCTCTGCGCGTTCGGTGTCCGATTTCGACATCTATTCCGCTATCGACTCTTGCCGAGACTTGCTGACCAACTTTGGGGGACACCGCTTCGCCGCAGGGTTGAGTATGCATCGGGAGAACCTCCCCGCATTCAAACAACGCTTTGAGGAGTATGTAGCCTCCCACATCACCCCCGCCCGGCAGCAGCCTGTCTTGGAGGTGGAAGCAGAGGTCGCTCTGGCAGAGTTTACGGATCAGTTCCGCAGTGTCCTGCGCCACCTAGAGCCGTTTGGCCCCGGTAATGAGCGTCCCCTCTTCTTGACGCGCCGCCTCTGTAACGCCCACGGAACCAAGGCAGTAGGAAAAGGTCTGGAACACCTGCACTTGGATGTCACGGACGGTTCCCTTACCTCGCCCACTGACACTGCAAGACTTTCGGGTATCGCATTCGGACAAGGAGATAAGGCGGAGCATTTCCAAAACGGTCTTACAGCAGACATCTGCTACCACCTCGAGGAGAATACCTTTAACCACCGCACCACCCCACAACTCATGGTAGTGGACATGCACCTTAATAAATAAGGACACAAGACCGCTGCGCTGAAGGATATAAGACATCCGCCCGCTGCGCATGTGAATTACTAACTGTTAATTATTAATTGCCATAATGTTTTCAGAAAGAGACACTAAAGGTCCCACGCAACGCCACGGGGGAATCGAAGTCGTATGCGGCAGTATGTTCTCGGGCAAGACCGAGGAACTCATCCGCCGTATGAAGCGTGCGCAGTTCGCCAAACAGAAAGTGGAGATATTTAAGCCCGCCATCGATGTGCGGTACTCCGAAGAAGATGTGGTCAGCCACGACCACAATGTCATCCAATCCACACCCGTTGACTCCAGTCAGAACATCCTGCTCTTGGCGGACGATATTGATGTGGTCGGGATAGACGAAGCCCAGTTCTTCGACATGGGGATAGTTGATGTCTGCAACGAGTTGGCGGGGCGTGGCGTGCGGGTCATCGTGGCGGGATTGGATATGGACTATAAGGGCGTACCCTTTGGCCCTATGCCTGCCCTGATGGCGATAGCCGACGATGTGTATAAGACCCACGCCATCTGCGTCCATTGTGGCGACCTTGCCTATGTCAGCCACCGCCTTGTCTCGTCCGATAAGCGTGTGCTGCTGGGCGAAACAGAGTCCTATGAGCCGCTCTGCCGCCGCTGTTATGCAGAGGCGGTTGCTGCCGAGCAACACGCCGCCCCCACGCCTGCTGAATAACCTTCCCGTCTGTCGTGTCCTCGTCCGCTGCCCCCATAGAGTCCCCCCGTATGGTAGATGTCGTCTTGCCTTTGGCGATACGCGATGTCTATACCTACAGTGTGCCTGCCTCTATGCCCCTCCCCGCAGCGGGTATGCGTGTCCTCGTTCCCCTTGGTAATAAGACCATTACGGGCGTCGTCTTGCGTGAACATACCGCCCCCGTCCCCTCGGAGATACACTTGCGGGACATCCTCGCCACCTTGGACGACACCCCTGCCGTTACCGCCGAACAACTCTCCCTCTGGCAGTGGATTTCCTCCTACTATATGTGTACCCTCGGCGAGGTGCTGTCCGCCGCCCTCCCCGCAGGTATCATCGACGACAACTATACGGCACGCACGGCGTCTTATATCCTGCTTAATGAGTTAGATATCAACGCCGTACGCTTGTCGCTTGCCCGTGCGCCGAAGCAACTGCGGGTCTTCGAGACCTACCTCCGCCTGCAGCAACAGTCGCCCTTGGTGGAACGCCGCCTGCTCATCGAGGAGTCGGGCGAATCGACCGCCATTGTCCGCGCCCTGATAGAGAAGAATATCTTCCGTGAGGAGGAGCATAATGTCAGTCGCCTGCAGGTCTATACGGGGGCAGTCGAACCCGCTCATCCCCTCACGCCCGCCCAGTTGCAAGCCGCAGCCGACATCCGTGCCGCCTGGCAGTCGCACACCGCTTGCCTCCTCTTCGGCGTTACCTCGTCGGGCAAGACGGAGGTCTATATCCACCTCATCGAGGAGCAGTTGCAGCAGGGCAGGCAAGTCCTCTATCTTGTCCCCGAGATAGCACTCACCACCCAACTCACCGACCGCCTGCGTTCGGTCTTCGGCGACCGCCTCTTGGTCTATCACTCCCGCTTCTCCGATGCAGAGCGGGTGGAGATCTATCACGCCCTCTTGAAGGCGGATACCCCTCGTGTCGTCCTCGGCGCACGCTCGGCTATCTTCCTGCCTTTCAAGCAGTTGGGGCTTATTATAGTGGACGAGGAGCATGATAACTCCTATAAGCAGACCGAGCCTGCTCCCCGTTATCACGCCCGCTCTGCCGCCATCGTCCTCGGGCAGTCTTTCGGGGCGAAAGTGCTGCTGGGTTCCGCCACTCCCTCTGTGGAATCCTACTACAATGCCGACACGGGCAAGTACGGCCTGGCGACGCTCACCGAGCGCTATGCCGGTCTTCAACTACCCCGCATCCGGATTATCGACCTCCAACGCCAGTACCACCGCAAGGAGATGTACGACCATTTCTCCGACCCGCTTGTCGCCCGTATCCACGAGGAGTTGGCACGCCATAAGCAGGTCCTTCTCTTCCGCAATCGGCGGGGCTATGCACCGCTGCTGCAGTGCATCTCCTGCGGGAAGACTCCTCTTTGCCCGAACTGCGATGTCCCCTTGACGCTCCATAAGCAGGCGGGCAACCTCTCCTGCCACTACTGCGGCTACTCCTCCCCCGTCCCCGCCCGTTGTCCGTCCTGCGGGGGGCAAATGCGGGTGCAGGGCTTCGGCACAGAGCGTATCGAAGACGAGGTGGTGAAACTGTTCCCCGAGGCGCGTGTCTTGCGTATGGATTTGGATACCACGCGCAATAAGACGGCGTATCAGGACATCATCAATGCTTTCTCCCGCCACGAGGCGGACATCCTGGTCGGTACGCAGATGGTTACCAAGGGTTTACACTTCGACGATGTGTCCCTGGTGGCGGTGCTGAGTGCGGACAGCCTCTTCAATCAGCCCGACTTCCGCAGTTACGAACATGCTTTCCAGATGCTCGAGCAGGTGGCGGGGCGTGCGGGTCGTAAGGGGGCGCAAGGCGAAGTCTTTATCCAGACTTTTGCCCCCGACAACCCTGTGCTGACCTACCTCTTGCGGCACGACTACGACGCGCTCTATCGCTCGCAGTTGGAAGAGCGGCGTCTGTTCCGTTACCCGCCCTTCCACCGCCTCATCTCCCTTACGCTGCGCCACCGCAACCTGCCCCGTCTCGAGGCGAGTGCGGCACTCCTGCAACGCCAACTCCGTGCCGTCTTCGGTGCGCGCGTGTCCGAAGTCATTGTGCCGTCGGTGTCGCGGGTGAATAATCAGTATATCCGCCACTTGCGCCTCCGTATCGAGTCCACAGCCTCGGTGGCAAAGGCGAAAGCCCTCCTCCGTGAGCAGATTGCCTTTGTCCTCTCGCAGCCCGACGGCAAAGGGCTTGTCGTCCTCCCCGATGTTGACCCGCAGTAACCCCCGCCCCGCACTAATAACAACCCCTAACACCTCTGAACCGATACACCGATGAAACGAATCACCTCTCCATGGCTGCGGCTCTTCCTCTGGCTGGGCATTACATTCCTCCTTACGCTGCTTGCCGTCACCGTCTGGTCGCTCTTCCCCGACCGCACCTCGGTCGTGTCGCTGAAGTGGCTGCAGTTTCTCCAGACCCTCTGCGCTTTCCTGCTGCCGCCTCTGCTGTTGACGGTCGCCGCATCGGAGAAGCCCCTCGAGTGGCTGCATCTGAAGACGGGTATGTCGTGGCGGACGGCACTCTTTGCGGTGCTGACCATGCTTCTGGCAGTGCCGGCGATTAACCTCTTGAGTTGGCTCAATCAACAACTTGTCTTGCCCGCCTGCCTGCGCCCCTTGGAGGTGTGGATGCAGCAGCAGGAGGACGCAGCCAACCGCCTGACCGAGCAGTTCCTGCAGGTCGATACCGTGTGGGGGCTGCTGTTGAACATCGGTCTTATGGCACTCCTCCCTGCCGTGGGCGAGGAACTCACTTTCCGTGGCGTGCTGCAGAACCTACTCACACCTAATGCCGACCCGCAGACAGCCTCACACCCCCTATCGAGCCACGGCAATACCCTAATGCCGAGCCTTAATACGCCCCCGTGCCGGACACCCCCACCCCCCACCCCCCCCC
>CAVFIY010000004.1:0-26079 GCA_963622435.1 Bacteroides uniformis
GTGCTTTGGGGTAAGCATAGTAGAAGTATCTACCTCCCGAGCAATCGAACTTGATGGTCTTTGCTCGGCTGTTGCTCAACTCTGTGCCTGCAAACTTGGTGAAGTCAGCACTTGTGTCTGCTGACACGCCCCAATAGCGGCGGTGGTAGAAACTGACCGAGGCGGTTGCGCTTGTGGTATCGTTGCCCTCTGCCTTAACGACCTTGCTGTTCTTCACCTCCAACCCGCTCTTGGTAGCAGCGAGCGTTACAGAGTACGAGGCGTTGGTGGTGATGTTCGTCTTGGTGAGTATGTCGCTTGCAACGCCTGCTGCGGGGAGTGTTGTGCCGAATGCACCGCTGCACGATGAGGGGGCTTTCTGCATACTGCTTGCAGCAGGGTAACTGAATGTACCGCTATAATCTACCTTTGCACCGTTTTCGAGCGAGAGGCTGTTTGCGGTGGAGGTGGATTTTGTTGTACCGTCCTGCTTCTTAATAGTCCAACTGCTCGTGATAGCGGGTGATACCAACGCAAGGCTGCCCTCGTAGTTAGAGCCGTCTTTGTTCATCTTGGAGGTAGTTGCCTCATCAAGAGCGGCTTCAAGCCCTGTGATGTCAGAGGTGGGGTGTGTATGCCCTATATCGGATTTGCCTGCAAGAGCAATCGCCACCGGCGCATTCTGTATCGGGTTTGTCGAGGTGGTATCTAATGTATCGTCCGCAAGGATAGTGCGGTTGTTGAGTGCATCGTTCAGTCCCTCAACGGACGACATTGGAATACTATCGTCCTTGTGCCAGTAGGAGTCTATCCATGCGGCAAACTGGCTCTCGAGAGGTTTGAGACCTTTTCGGAACCATACTTTGAGTTGTTCGCGTGTCGTAGTTGCCATAGGTTATTTAATTTTGATGATATAGTTGAGGACAATGAACGGCGGACGGTTCTCGTGGGCATTGCCTGCGCCACGCGCCTTGAGCGGCACGGTATGGGTGTGAGCACCTGCGGAACCAGTATTGGAAGATTCTATGGAACGAACATTGCCTCCATCGTACGTTCCGACCTTTGTATTATCTTTAGTCGGTTTTGTATAAGAGTGTGTATGTACACCATTCTGTGTAGTGGTTACATTACCATCAGTAGTAGAAGTTGCCGTATCATGGTTGTGCTTCGGCATCTCGTTAACGGAGAGTGTTACCGAGTTTGTACCGCCTTTCTGGTTGAGGGCTGTATAGTTGTTCGCCCCCCTACCCGCCACAAAATAGCCTCGCATATCGGGTATTTTGAAGGTGGTATCATCGTTGTTACCATAGGTTGTCCCGAGTATGGTAAAGAGGTCGGCATAGTCCTTACGACTAAGCGAAGAGCCGTCGCATAGTTGCCAATTAGCAGGGATAGTGGCAGACGGCCACATCATGATAGAGCCTATAGGTGCGGGTTGCAGCGATGCTATCTGTGTACGGAGAGAGGCAATCTCGACAAGGAGTTGGCGGTTGGTCTTGTCAGTGAGGATTGTGAAATCAGTCCACGGGTACTGCTCAGAGCCTAATCCGGGTTTGAGACTGCGGGTTGTATAAGCATTGGGGTAACTGTCGGAATTGGCGGTAACTGCAATAGGGGTTTTGTCGAGATAGACCGATGTGAACGCCTTCTCGCTTCCAGCAAAGGCAACCACTTCGCCTTGCGGATAGTCGGCAGTACGAAGGAATACATATCCGGGCATAAACTTTGCCCCGACCTGATTACATCCGGATAGAATAACTTTGTCGCCGGCAATAGCACCCAACATCTCCGCGAGGTGCTGATTGTTCTGGATATACTTCATTGTTTCGCAGTCCAATGGGAAATTGGAATGCGGTTGTGTGGTGTAGTTGGCAATGATTTTGTCCATAACTATTGAATCCATAACTATTGATATAAGATGATGTAACGTTTAGAAGCCAGTTTGTAAGTATTGACAAGTGCCTGCATTTGGTTTTGCGGGAATGTGTCACGCAGGACGGCGGGTACTATGACAGCAAAGTCCACGGAGTTAGAACCTGAGAAGGCGCGTCGGTTGAGCATAACAGCCGTGTCATTGCGACGCGGAGCCATAAGGAAATTGCCAACTTCACGGCGATAGAGGATATTGCCACGCAGGGGTGCCACATCGGTGATAGTGATACGACGGAGTGTGGGGTCAAAACGGTCGTTAATGAGTGCCGTAAGGTAACAGATTTGCCCGTTATGTGTGATACGATAAGTGGTGTCGCTCCGGAACCGCTCAAAGAGACTTGCGCAATAGATAACCGGCGAAAGCAGCACATAGACGAATCCCATCAGCGTAGAATGGCGCAAAGTAAGGGGTATAAGCGCAAGGGCAAGGCGTTGATATGAGATGTCGTAGCGTGTCATAGGTTGTAGGCAATCATGTTGAGGGTCGCATTATCTACGGTGAAATAACCGGCAGCAGGTACGACATAGGCATTGATAGAGGCAAAGGCAGCCGTGGCAGCAGGGGTGCTCTCGGCAGACTGCAACTCGGCGATGCGCACGCCGTCAATGGCTTGGAGCGCATCGATGAGTGCCATATTGGAGTACTCACCATTAAAGGGCAGATTCTCGACATAGTCGCATATTGCATTCTCACAGTCGTATTGCACCGTATTCGGGTCTTTGGTCGGGTCATAATAAATATCCACCGTGCAGCGGAATAGGTCTGCGGATTCATTCACCAAAGAAATGCGTACTCCAGCATCCTTGATGGCTTGCAGATACGCGGTTAGTTGTGTCTGCTCGGCAGCAGAGATAGGTGCGCGTTTTCCCGTTGTGGAGTCTTCGCCTGCCACTTTGATGACCAATAGCGAGGACTGCTCGTTCTCGTTGGCGGTAGCGTGCTTGACAACTTGTGCAGCCGCGATTTCCTCCTCTGTCATATCAGAGGTGTCGTAGTAGTCAGTATCGGCAACCAGTGTCTTGTCGCTCATAAAAGCAAGAGCCTTGTCGCGATACCACTTGGGACGATGAGGTAACATTTGCTCTATGGCGGCATTAACCTCCTCTTTGTAAGTATCCCACAACCGCTCATGGATATGAATACAATATGCCACCACATAGAGCAGCAATCGCCATATCGCTGTGGACGAGGAGGAAGTGAGTGTCGATAGAGCGGGAGTACTCTGCTTCTGTGTAACCATTTGGTTGAATATCGTATCAATACTGCGTGCCATAGTTATATGTGCTGTTTTCGTTATTGTTAGTTGATGACAAAATCGTATTCGATTGCCCAGTATTCAATACCCTCGTACGAAGCCTCTGCGGTGTCGGCAGTAGTAATGCCCGTTGCCGGATGAATACCCTTTGTTCTGTATAGTTCGCGGATATTCTCATTACCAACGAATGTATCCTCTATATCTATTTGTTGCCCAGTCTGCAAATCATCGGTAAGACACAACCCGTTAGCGAGGGCTATATCGAGTGCTGTTTCGGCATCGCCTGTGGCTTGGATAGCGAGGTCGAGTAGGTTTTGACCTTGTCTTACTATTTCCATGAGGCTTCGATATATAGTTGTGAATTACGAATCAAAACACTATCCACCTGCATACCATCTCGTGAGAATTGTTCGCGTATCTCTCGCGATAGTGCATCTGTAGATGCCGTCTCAAGATAACTGCCTACTCCTACCCCCGCAGTCGGGTTCTGCTTCCATTCTCCTTTGCAAGTCAACAATAGCAATGATTGCGACTGTTTGAGGCAATCACCCAATTCAAAGTCTCCTGCTGCGATAGCAAGGTCGGACTGCGAAGAGAGAAGTATATCATTCATTGCGTCAGGTAATAATCAGTTATTAAACGGTATTCAATCAGTGTTTAAGCGCATCGTCTGTAAAGTCAGCAAGATTAGGTGATGGCGTGGATGGCGTAAAGACTACGCCTAATGGTGCTCCATTACCTGCGACCGGTGAAGTAGAGAGCAAAGTGATGAGTGTCTGCAAGTCGGAATAAACCTTACTCATCCACTCTACCATCTTATCTGCACAAACAGAACCAATCGTCCCATCATTGAAGACAATGCCGTTCTTATCCATCTTGACACTCTTATCTCCAATGACGAGTTGCGCTTGGTCGAGTTCGGAAGCATGCAACACCATATATTGCTCCGTACCCTCGATTCGACAGCAGAGTACTTTGGCTCCAATGGCCGGGAATAGAACCAAACCTGCGTTGCCCTGCACAATAGTTTGTAACCGAATGGCATACATCGAAATACCGTCGTTGTCGATGTCGCAGGTGCGTACAGATGTATCCACACTCCGCACCTCACCGATAACGGTATCCGGCAACTTATCTAAAGCGTGTGCCAATTGACGGCGTATGTCATCATCCGTTACCATAATGTTTCATTTTAATGGTTTGTCGTATGCCGTTCTCCCCGTATTCACCCTCTACGGACTCTGCGAAGTAGTCGCCTGACCGTTCTGGAAAACGGTTGTCTGTAATAATCAGTTTGTCCGACTTGAAAATATGCGGTTCTCCGAAACAGGTGATACTGCCCTCGTAGCCCTGATAGTCCTGGTCGGCCTGCAACTCACGGACTGCCTGTTGCAGGAAAGACTGCGGCAATCCCGGACGGACTTTGATTTCTTTGATATTGCTGTATTTTTTACTCTCAGGTTTGGTGCGTTTGACCTGCCCTTGAGTATCCTTGACCACAATGTTGATTTGCACCTCCTGCGCCTCCTGTTTTTTGAGGTCGTCAGCACTGACTACATTGTAGCCAATCCGAAGACGGATGTCGGATGTGTTGCGTGTTGGGTTGGGACGCACGAACTTTGACGCACCAGCATAGAGATACTCACCATCGAACCACACCTGGCAGCACAGTTCTTTGCGTACCCACTCCAGTACTTTCAGTCCCGTGGCATTCTTGAACCACACATTTTGCAAAGGTATGTCGGCAATGGCCGGTGAGAGACGGATGTCAGTACCTGCGGTGAGGTCTTGGAGTATCCTGCGCAGTGTAGTTGTTTGGTAACTACGGCTGAAATAGAGGTCGCGCAGCGGATAGGAATAGCCATCGCACTCAATAACAAGTTGGTCAGCATAGTTGATACGCAATACATAACCGCGAAAGACTTCCACGTTGCGCCCGTCATAACCGAGCGAGACAAAGACTTTGTCGCCGCGGCGGAATGGTATCTGCTTAAAGTTGGTGATACGGCTGCCTTGCTCCATTTCCGCTACACCGTCGGTTTGCTCAGTTATGGTCAGTGTGCGCTGCGTAAACGGTGCCAAAGGTAGGGTAATAGTGCAAGTGTCCGCAAAATTACTGACAGAACTCTTCCATACTACCCCATTCGGCTTGATAGCACGATAGTTTCCAATGCGTATGTCGGATGTGAGTATAAACATAGTTCTATTCTGTTAGCAGTGATGTAACACTATCGGTTTCACAAGAAAGGGTAAACGGACGACAGCGCAGTTCTTTGCCCTCTACATCCGGGAACTCGATGTCGGTGATACAAACATTGCGGGTATCATCCATAAACAAGTCGCTAATCGCATTGACAAGCTGCACCGGTGTTGTGCTCTCAAAAAGCATACGCAGACGATAAACATCATCGTCCGGATATGCCTTGCCACTCTCGGCTATCAATACTCCCTTGATGTCGAACTTATAATCGCCGATATTGAATACTTCCTTAACCGTACCAATGCGTTCTGCCACCGGTGTGCGCACCACTGTTTTCTGCCCTGTAACACGAAGTGTGGCGCAAGGAACGAATACCTCATAATCACCATTGGTCAGACGGATAGGCAGAAAGACCTCAACTCCTCGATATTGCTCTTTGTAGGCAGCGTCGAAACGCGTCCCCGAATAGTCGGACTCTGTCATGGCAGGAATCGTATAAGTCCCTTGAAAATAGGTCTTATACAACTCTAATAGGTCTGTAACGATGTGTGCCATAACAATAGAAGTATCAAATAATCGAGTGCAAAAGTACAGTGTTTCCGTCTCTGCATCAAATACTTATGCCAGAATGGCAGTACTTTTTGCGGCACACGGCGGCATGCAGTAATTTTGCCGCCGAAATGAGCAACAACTTATGATAAGCGGACTGAACTACGACAAAAAAGACGGCATCCAACTCGCCATCGGCGGGGGTGCGTGGTATCTGTTCTATGACAAGAGCGAAGACTTTCGAACAAAACATCGCCGACATGAGATACGCGTTATAAACGGCATACTCTATTGGCGCAATATCGGTCGGTTCGTATTCATTAAGGATGTTCCATTAAAATATCGCACCCTTTGGGATAATCCTAAACGCGAAGTACATCGCGATGGACACGGGCGATTGCAGCAACTCATTATCAAGCACACCTAAATACACATTTATACATATACCTATTAGATGAAAAAGATAGACAAGGAGTTTCTACTGACGGACGATAGCGTGAACTGCTATGGGTATCGCCTATTGACTTCGGGGTTACAATTAGACCGCTTTGAACCACCGATTGGTTTCTTCATGCACGAGCGCGAGCAGGGAGTAGCCGTCCGGTGGGAAGACCTGACTATACGCGATAATGCACTCTATGGCAAGCCCGTCGTGGACGACTCTCGTTTCCCTGATTTGGTAAGGCAGATAGAAGACGGATTCTATAGTGCCGCCAGTGTGGGGCATATCGTAGCGTTGGAGATGAGCGAAGAGCCTGCCTTGCAATTGGCAGGACAAACAGGACCCACTGTAACCAAATGGTTCCCGCGCGAGTGTTCGATTGTGGATATACCGGGCAACTACAATGCGGTGGCACAGAGCAAGTTATTCGATGAGGACAACAATGTCCTTATGGATTTATCCGATAAACAAACCCCTATTTTTATGCAAAAAGAAACCATTACCATCGAAGCCCTATTAGAGATAGGACTTCCGAACCTTGTGGCTGAGAGTACCTCAGAGCAAGCCATGGAGATTATCAAAGAGTTAGCAGACAAGGCGGCGCGTACAGAGGCGGCCGAAGCCGAACTAAAGAATCTCCAAGCCGAGATGAACTCGCTACAGGCAAAAGTGGTTGCCGACAAAGTAAATGCTATCGTAGAAAAAGCATTGGCAGACCACAAAATCAATGCTGCCATGGCGGATAAACTGCGGGCAGACTACGCAACCAATCCCGACGGATTAGAACTCCTCGTTGCCGCTATGCCGCAACAGACAACCATTACCGACCGTCTGAATGTCATCAACATCCCCGAGAAGTACAAAGGAAAGTCATGGCAAGAACTCTACATGATAGAAGGTGCATTGGAGGATATTCGGAAGAACTTCCCTACCTACTATCAACAACTCAAGGACAATCGTTAAACCATTTACAAAACAATAAACATTTATGGCATCTATTTCAAAAATTCCCGTTGAAGTATTCGCGAGTTACATTATCGAGAAACTTCGCAAAGTGAACCCGTTTTTGGCGTTCGCCGTTATTGAGTCTGCATTTGTCCTTGGCGGTGCAGTAGTTCATATCCCTCAAGCAGGCAGTAGCCCGGAGGTAGTCAAGAACCGCTCTTCGTTCCCTGCTACGGCAGTACAGCGCGAAGACTCGTTTGTTACCTATGCGCTGAATGTCTTCTCCACCACGCCTACGCATATCACATGGCACGAGGAGAACGAAATCT
This sequence comes from Bacteroides uniformis, assembly GCA_963622435.1. Classification (GTDB taxonomy): domain Bacteria; phylum Bacteroidota; class Bacteroidia; order Bacteroidales; family Paludibacteraceae; genus Colicola. The sequence continues at coordinate 7,633 of CAVFIY010000004.1, forward strand.
CATACAATAAGACCGATTCGGTGCTGAACGACCATGTACTAACCCTAATGGAAGCAGTCGGCGACGATATGCTATATTCGTGGGTAACAGGCATTAAGGCAAATGGAACGACCGAAACCATCCCTGCATCGCACATCTTGCGTACCACGGGTGCCGATGTAGCAGTAACCGAGGAGGGGCAGACCGGCACCCGCAAGGCATTCACCTACAAAGACCTTGCTAACGCACAGGCTCTGATGAACAAGCACAATGTGCCCAAGACGGAGCGTTATGCGATGTTGGAGAGTTACCAACTGCAACAACTCATTGAGTCGTTGTCGGCAAACCAAATGGCGGCATATCAGCAATCGGCTGACCTCGCCAATGGTGTAGTAGGTCGTCTCTGCGGCTTTAACATCTTGGAGCGTTCGACCGTTCTTGCTTTCAATGACAACACACCGATTGCACCGGGTACCGCTTTGAGTGCAACCAGTTGCATTGGTGCTCTCTGCTGGCAGAAAGATAGTGTAGCCATCGCCTTGGGCGACATCAAGCCTTTCCAGAACACGGATGACCCGCAGTACTATGGCGACATCTTCAGTGCAGCCGTCAAAGCAGGCGGTCGCTGTCGCCGCCAAGACTGGGCAGGCGTCATTGTGATTGCACAAGGCACAACGCCTGCGGTATCTACATCTGATACTTCCTCTAATTCTCAGCAAGAAAACGCCTAACCCATGCGCAAGATTGACAGTATAATTCTCCATTGTTCCGCCACACCCGAAGGACGCGATGACTCTGCTGCCGACATCAACCGTTGGAATAAAGACCACGGCGGCATCGGCTACCACTATGTCATCCGTCTCGACGGCACGGTGGAGCAGGGGAGACCGGTAGGTCAGATTGGTGCACATTGCAAAGGGCATAATGCCACCAGTATCGGTGTGTGCTATATCGGTGGTCTTGCTGTAGATTGCAAGACACCCAAAGACACAAGGACAGAGGCGCAGAAAGCCGCAATTCTTACCCTCGTGCAATCGCTCCAATCTGCCTACCATATACCGTCATCTGCTATTTATGGGCACTACGAGTTCGCCAACAAAGCCTGTCCTTGCTTCGATGTCCGGCAGTGGCTTCGTGAGACAGAATCTACGGAAACAACGAAAACAACGCGAAGCCTATGACCACCGAAATCATCCGTATTCTCCTCGAAGCATTGATGGGCGGCACGCTGGTCGTTACGCTTGTTACGCTCCGTTCCACGCGTAAGAAAGCCTCCGAGGAGGCACGCTCTTTGGAGATAGACAACAGCCAAAAACTGCTGTCGAATTTCGAGCAGTTTATCGTAGAGCCGTTGAAGCGGGAGGTCAATGCCTTGCGTCGGGATGTCCGCCGTCTCAATCGGGCGGTTGAGAAGATACCGGCTTGTCCGCATGCATCGCAGTGTCCTGTCTCGCGCGAGTTACAAGCTGACTCGAATGAGCCCTTGGAGCCGACAACCGACACCCAATAGATAACTCATATCACTATGCAATCCCTCCAACAATCCATAGCAGACCATTTCGCCCGCTACCGCAATACGGATGTGGTCTATCAGTCAGGCGACCAACTCTTCCTGACCCACGCTGCCGCACTTTCGTATGGCAAGGGCGAGGTGAAGACCATCCGTCGTAGCGACCTCTCTTCGGAGGCGTTTAAGCAGTCCTTAAACACCGTTCAAACACCGAACAACTCAAAGCCACGGCGGAGAACAAACAAGAAACAACCCTAAGCAAGGCGATACTTGCTTTTATCAATCACAAAGTCTTATGTCATTTCCACAAGTAAAAGTTCAAGTCAGCAACGGCAATCTTATGCAGTCGGTCGCCGTTCTCGACACCGTACCTGCGCTAATGCTCACGGTTTCTACCGACGACCTTGTCGCCAAGACGCAAGAGATATACAGCCTTGCTGACGCAGAGAGCAAAGGTTATACTGCCGAAGCAGAGCCTTTTGCCCACCACCTCATCGAGGAATACTATAACGAACTCGGAGGCAAACAACGCCTCTTTGTCTTCGGCACTGCCGCCACTATGACGATGGCGGAAGCACTCACTTTGAGCGAAGCCAATGGTGTTAGCAAACTGCTCCGCGAGGGGTTGGGCGACATCAATCTCGTGGCGGTTGCCCGCAATCCGCAAGCCGACTACGATGCCGGTAGTGCGTTCTTGGATGCCGATGTGCCTGCTGCCGTTACTGCCTGTAAGACCGTAAGCGAGTCTATGCAGGCGCAGAACACTCCCGTGCGTTTCATCATCGAGGGTCGTGTGGCTAATGCCGCTCAAACCAACACCTACAAGCCGCAGGAGGCTACTAACGGTTATGCCTGTGTGCTGCTAGGCGGCACATCCGCCGATGGCTCTGCCGCCGTCAGTGTACTGTTGGCGCGTGCCTGCAAGTATGGTTCGCATGTCAAGGTCGGCAATGGGCAGAACGGTGTACTCTCTGTGTCGCAAATCTATATCGGTACTGATAAGTATGAAGACCGTGTCGATACCGAGACACTGCACGATGCAGGATACCTTACTTTCATGCATCGTCCTGGCTCGGCAGGCTACTATTTCGGTCGCGACAATATGTGCTCCAAGGACGACTTCTGTATTCTCGTTCACGGGCGTGTCATCGACAAGGCGCAACGCCTTGCGGCAGCCACCTATGCTCCCTATATCGAAACGGGTATCAAGATGAACGACGACGGTACTATCAACGCCACCGAAGCCGCCGACATAGAGAATACTCTCGAGCAGGCTATCCTCGCTTCGATGAGCGACCAAATATCCAAAGTAAAGGTATATGTGGACCTCAATCAGGACATCATCAATACCTCTACCATTACCATTCAACTGAGTATTATGCCGCTCGGCTATCTGACATGGATAACCGTATCGCTCGGCTTGGCGGCTACACTCTAAAAAACTCCGAATTATGGCAAATATGCACATCAAGTCCAGCGAATATGCTTGGCACCACACCGAAGTGAAAATTGCCGACCGTATCATTACGGGCATTACGGCGTGGGAACTCAAGAAAACCAAAGACCAAGAGGAACTCTACGGTGCAGGGCAACATCCGATAGACATCCAAGCCGGCAATATCCACTGCTCGGGCAGTATCACGCTGTTCGGGTTCGAGGCAGACCGCTTGGAGCAGGCGGCCCAAGCCGCAGGCTACGATAGCATTCTCGATGTCCCGCACGAGTTGCTTACTATCACCGTTACGGCACGCAAACTCGCCAAAGACCCTATCACTAAATGGCTTGCCCGCGGCGTGTCTTTCGCCGAGACTACCGACACCCTCAAGCAGAACGACAAGAAGCGCGAGTGCCCTATGCCGTTCATCTGTATGGATATTATCAAAACCACCATTAGTCTCTAATTGATATGAAACAGACAACCCAGTCGACTGCCATCGAATTGGCAGAGCAACGCTTCGGCAAAGACGAACTCGACCGGCTCTCCAAAGAGTTCGGCGGGCGCAAACTCAACATCATCGCCATTGAGGACAAGGTAGCGGTTCTGCAACCCATCAACGCCAAGGCATTGAGCGACTATACCCGCACCGTGGTCAATGGCGAATTGGATGTTGCTTCCCGCCAACTTCTCAACGACTTGTGGATAGGTGGCGACGAGTGCATTCGCGACGATGAGGAGTATTTCATGTCTGCCATGATTGAAATACAGAATGTCATCGAACTAAAAAAAAGCACTTTTGGCAAGTATTAGAACGCGGCAAACAGGATGAAGGCTCTTTGGAACTTCATCTCTGCTTTGCCCTCTATTTCTACGGCGCACAGGCGGAGACATGGGACATCGATACCCTTGCCTACCGCACCGGCATAGCCTACCGGCTTTACGAACAAGGAACACTCAAACAAATCTATGGGGTACATAGTTGATTATGTAATGAAGATGCAGGATTTGATGTCCGGACCTTTGGGTCGGATAGCCGAGTCCTATGACAATGTGAGTGCCCATGCTAAAAAAGCAGGGGAGGCATCCTCGTTATTCTCCAAGTTGGCTATGGGCTCCTTCGGGCTGAACAATATCCTTGCGGCAGCCTCTACGGCTGTCCGTGCTGCGTCCCGGATAGGCACAACCATCGGCGAGACTATGCAAGCCTCTTTGGACAGGCAGCAACTGCAGGTCTCGTTTGATGTGCTTACAGGCAGCAAGGCTGCAGGTGGCAAACTCACCCAAGAACTTGTGGACTTGCAGAAGAACACTATTCTTGGACAGGAGGTATTCAAGAATGCCCAGACCATGTTGGGCTTTGGCTTCAAGGATACCGAGGTGGTGGAGAACCTGCGCATGTTAGGCGATGTGTCGATGGGCGATGCCGAGAAACTCAATTCGCTCACCTTGGCATTCTCGCAGATACGCTCGGCAGGAAAACTGCAAGGGCAAGACCTGCTACAACTCATCAATGCCGGTTTCAACCCGCTGGAGGCAATGTCGGAGCGTACCGGCAAAAGTATTGCCGACCTGAAAGACGAGATGTCGAAAGGCAATATCACTTTCGAGATGGTACAGCAGGCATTCCAAGACGCCACGAGCGAGGGCGGCAAGTTCAATAATATGCTGGGCACTATTGCCAAGACTGATGCGGGTATGAAAGCCCAATTGGGCGGTGCATTCGAGGAACTGAAGATAAAAGTCGGTGATGCCTTTGCACCGCTCACGCACCTCGGTCTTGAATGGGCGACCAAACTCATGCCCGTTATGGAGCAGATGGTTACGCCGCTTGCAAGGGGCGTCCAAAAAGCCGTATCGTGGTTAGAGGTTATGCAGACAAAGATACCGCAACTCAAGGGATACTTTCTGCAATTGGCACAACCTATCGTGTCGTTGGTACAACAGGTGCAGAGCAGCCTTGGAGGACTGCTTGATTATCTTGCACCTGTTGCCCAACTCTTCGACCAGACCATTCACCCTCTCGCGGTGCAAGTGCTGAATGCCGTATCCGGAATGGTAGGCGACTTCGTTGCCTTTGTATCGTCCTCCGAATTGCTCAAAGACATATTCACCTTTATCGGGCGTATTGTCAGCAGTATCGGCGATATGCTGCGCGGGCTGGTCTCTGCTGTTGAGTGGGTGTTTAATAATGTGATTATGCCCCTGCTCAACGGCATCGAAAAAGTCTATCGTTGGATTAAAGGCACGGATATGCAGGGCGGCTCCCACAAAGCCATTACTGCCGTCATGCCTAAAAGCGATACGGCTGCCGAAACCACCGACACCAACCGAAAACTGCAACAGATAGCCGACAATACCAAGCGCAATGCCGAGGTCAGTACTTCTACTGCCAAAGCCGCTGCCTCGTCGGGACCGAAAGTGGTCAATATCCATGTGCAGAAATTCTTCGATAATATCCAATTTACCACCAACAATCTCCAAGAGTCTGCGGCACGCGTAGAGGAAGTCGTCCTCGAAGTACTCAGCCGTGTACTCGCACAAGGAGCCGCAAGCGTATAACCACCATGCCAAAGAAACCGGATAACAAACGCGAGATTGCGCAGATACTCTACTTGCAAGGCAATCTTCCCAAGAAAGATATAGCCGACAAGGTCGGCGTATCAGCACAGACCATCACCAAGTGGGCGGCAGAGGACAAATGGGACGCGCTCAAGAAAAACCTGCTCACGGGCAAGAAGCAACGCCTCTCGGAGTTATACGATGAGTTGGCGGAGTTTAACCGTATGATAGCCGACAAGGAGGGCTATAAGATAGCCACTTCCAAAGAGGCGGACGCACGCCGCAAACTCATCACCGACATCAAAGAGTTGGAGTCGAAATACTCTATCGCCCAGACCACGCAGATAGCCATTGACTTCTGCGAGTTCCTTAAACCGATAGATTTGGCATTGGCACAGAAAGTTGCCTTGCTTCTTCAAGCATTCATCAACGAACTTATCGATAAGCAGAAATGGCAACAAGATTAGGGCGGGCAACCGACCGCGAGTACATAGAAGCCTTTCGGCGGTATTGCGAGAATTTCCGCAATGCCACACCCGTCAATATGCAGGAAACGCAGGGCGAGCGTATCGTGCGTATTGAGCGGTTGGAGGCACATCCCGAGGAGTGGTTCAGGTATTACTTTCCGAACTACTGCACGGCAGAACCTGCCGACTTTCATAAGGCGGCTACCCGACGGCTGCTGAAGCACTCCGAGTGGTTCGAGGTACGGGCTTGGTCGCGCGAGTTGGCGAAGTCTGCCCGCTCCATGATGGAGTTCTTCTATTTGGCACTCACCCATAAGATACACAATGTGCTGCTTGTCTCCAACTCCCACGACAATGCCGTCAATCTCTTGACACCGTGGCGGGCGATGTTCGAAGCAAATCAGCGTATAGAACAGGACTATGGCATGCAGCGCAATCCGGGGCAGTGGACAGAGGATAAGTTTACCATCAAAGCCGGTTGCTGCTTCCGTGCTTTAGGTTGGGGCGAATCTCCGCGCGGTACGCGCAACAATGAGAAACGCCCCGATGCCATTCTTATTGATGATTTCGACACCGATGAGGAGTGCCGCAACGAAGACATCATGCGTAAGAAGATAGCGTGGATGGAGCAGGCGCTTATACCCACTCGTTCTATCTCTTCGCCTACCCGTATCTTAGTCAATGGCAATATCATTTCCGACAACTGTATGGTCAAGTATCTCGGTACTTCCTCCTATGTGGATAAATTCGATATTGTCAATATCCGCGACAAGCAGGGCAAGTCCTCATGGCCGCAGAAGAATACGGAGGAAGACATCGACCGGGTACTATCGACTATCAGTTACGAGTCGGCACAAAAAGAGTATTTCAACAACCCTATGGACGGCGGCATTGTCTTCAAGGAACTGCACGAAAGCAAGATACCACCTCTTAAACGCTGCCGAGTACTCGTCTATGCCGACCCTGCCACCTCCAACAAAGATGTGTCGCAGGGCTCTTGCAAGGCAGTAGGCGTGATAGCCCTGAGCGGGCTGACCTACTATGTCTGCAAGGTGCGGGTGGATACTATGTCCACCGCCCACTTTGTCGGGGCACTCTTCGACCTCTACCAATGGGCGGTTCTCCACGGTGCAGAGAATGTGCGGGTGTATATAGAAAACAACAGTCTGCAGGCACCGTTTTACGAACAGGTGCTTCAACCCGCCATCTTCGAGGAGTCGCACCGTCGCGGTGCGTTGCTGCCGGTGGTGCCGGACACGCGCGACAAGAAAGACAAATACACCCGTATTGAGGGTACGCTGGAACCCCTCAACCGTGCGGGGCTGCTCATCTTCAACGAGGCGGAAGCCAACGACCCCGATATGCAACGCATGAAAGCGCAGATGCGTAATGTCAGTCCCAAGCAGAAACGCATGGACGGTCCGGATATGTTGGAGGGCGGCGTGTGGCTACTCAAAAAGGGTGCGGCACTGCAAGCAAGCGAGGGAGTGTATTTTGTGAAAAGAACCAATAACAAGAAGATATGATAATCACCATTGCAGACCTACGCAAGTCCTCTATCTACCCCGAGATACTGGACATCATCACACGCAAAGACGATACCGTGGTCGAGATGCAGATACTCGCAGCCCAATCGCTCTGTGCGTCCTACCTGTTCAAATACGATTTGAAACCTGTTTTCGGGGACGACACCACCGACCCCGTTGTGCCGCCGACGGTGGTCAGCCCCGCCCTGCAAAAGATAGTCAAAATCATTGCCTCCTACTACTTGGTGCGGCAGTCGAACCCCAACATCGATTTGGAACTCTACCGCAAAGACTACGAAGACGCTATTACCCTATTGGAGAATATCCGCGACGGGCAGAACAACCTCGTTGAACTGTCCTATCGGCAGGATGACCCAGACACGCCCGAAGACGAGTCCGGCGCAGGCGTAAGTTGGCAATCGAACCCAAAACGCACTAACTTCTTCTGATTATGCACAAGAAAGACCATAACACCGACACACAGCCTGCCAATGCCCAACGCTTGGTAGTGCAGGAAATCCGTCTTGTTGCCCCCGACCGCAACCGCAAAGACGCAGGCAAACTCAAGATGGCTATCGAGCATGCCGAATCGACTTTTATCCCCAACCGCTACAAACTGATAGACCTCTATCACGATGTCGTAACCATCGACGGACATCTGTCCGGGTTGCTCGAAAAACGCACCAAAGCCGTTATCAACAAGCGTATGTTTTTTGCAGACGCTTCGGGGCAGAAAGTGGACGCTTTGGACGACCTGATAAACAGCAGCAAGTTCGAGCGGCTGCAAGAGATTATCATGGAGCGCAAGTACTATGGCACCAGTGCCGTGGAGTTCGTTGTCGGCAAGCAGTTCGATTATCGCGAGATTGACCGCCGTCATATTCGTCCGGAAAGCCACGAGATAGCCATCTCGCAGTTCGACGCGAAAGGTGTGAGCATCAACGAACTGCCGATGGTGTGGCTGATGGGCGAACCCTACGAGTTGGGCAAGTTGCTGCATTGCTCGCTCTATGCGCTCTACAAACGCTCCGGGTTTGGCGACTTTGCGCAGTATGTGGAGATATTCGGACAACCGGTGCGGGTGGTGAAATACGATGCGTACGACGAGGAGACCAAGAAGAAAGTACGCGATATGCTGGAGCAGGCAGGCTCCAGCCTGACGATGATGATACCCAAGCAAGCGGACTTCGACATGCTCGATGGCAAGACCTCCAACGGCTCCGGCGAACTCCAAGAGCGGCTCATTAACTGCTGCAATCAGGAGATGTCGGTCGCTATCTTGGGCAACTCCGAGACAACCACCTCAAGCAGTTCGTCAGGCTATGCCCAAGCCGAGATACACGCCGACCAACAGTTGGAAATTACCATCTCCGATATGCGGTATGTCTGCAATATGCTCAACAGCGATTTCTTCCTCTCCGTTTTGTCCGGCTACGGCTATCCCGTTGAGGGCGGCAAGTTCATGTTCGAGCAGGAACAAGACCTCGGCAAGTTGCAGGCACGCCTGACTATCGACTTGCAGTTGGCAAGCCGTGTGCCTATTGACGACGACTATTTCTACGAGACCTACGGACTGCCCAAGCCCGCCAACTACGACCAACTGAAGCGCGAGCAAGAGGAACGCCGACAGGCAACCTTAGACGCCATCAAGAATGCCTCCAAAGAAGATAAGGAGGACAACAAAGAAGATGACGAAGACACACCGCGGGACGACAAGAAGAAAGGCAAACTCTACGACCGATTGGCGGATTTTTTCGGGTTCGCCCCGATGTAGTCTGGGGCGACAACAACGAATTGGATAGGGACTACTTTGCCGACAGCATGCCAGCCCTCACAGAGACGGGAGTAAGTCTCAATATCGAGGCGATAGCGCAAGCGTTGGTCAATATCTACAAACAGACTTTCGACATCGACCATACGGTCGAAGAGAACCTCTACCAAGAGACCTGCCGTATCTTCGCAGAGGCAATAGCCAACGGTATGACCGACGCCGCCATGGCGGGTGTGCCTGTGCCGGATACGGACTTCCTGCACGAGTTGCAACACAACACAGAGGTCTTCTCTGCATTCCGTGTACACCGTATGCAGAAAGATATTGCGGCAACTATGGTCGATAATGCCGGACACCTGAAATCTTTCCGGCAGTTTGTGAAAGACGCTTCGTCCTACATCGACCACCGCAACCGTGCATGGTTGCAGACCGAGTACGACACTGCCGTACTGCGGGCGCAGAACGCTGCCGAGTGGAAAGAATTCCGCGCAGAAGCCGATGTCTATCCCAACCTTGAATGGATACCATCTACCTCACCCAATCCGGGTGCAGACCATCAAGTCTATTGGGGAACAGTGCGCCCTGTGGACGACCCGTTCTGGAACGAACATAAGCCCGGCGACCGATGGAACTGCAAGTGCGAACTCCGCCAGACAGAGCGCAATGAGACACCTGTGCCGCACACAGCAGGCGAGCAGAACGCACAGGCAGGATTGGAAACCAACCCCGCCGATGGGCAGATATTCAGCCGTAAGCACCCGTACTACCCGAAAGACTGCACCGAATGTCCCTTTGCGGGGAATAAACTGGCGGCACTGGTGAGCAATCTTGCAGGGCGGCGGGACTGCAATAGTTGCAGCCGCGCCTCAAAGTGTGTAGAACGGGCGAACAGGCATGTTAAGCAGCGAGAGCAGAAACAACACATCAACGCCAAAGAAGCACCCAAACAGTTCGCGGCGAAACAGAAAGAACTACTGCAAACGCTACGAAAGCGGGGAGAGTTGGAGTTGCACAATCGCAAGACACTATACACGGGAAATCTGTTCTTTGGCAGGCACGAGTTCAGGCGTGTGAAGGAACATTGCTACAATGCACTGGAACTGGAAGCGGCAGAGCGACTGCACAGCCTGCTGCCAAAAATGCAGGACGGGCGATACCTGCCCATCGATATGACCCGCAAGAACTACCGCCGCAAGATAGCCGACGGCGTGAAGAACTACACCGTGTACGAGGTGGTGTACAAAGGAGAAGTGTTTGAGGTGAAATGCCAGGTAAAGAGCGACAAGCACAATGGTGTAGCCGAATACCCATATTCAATAAAGCAGAAAAGGAGATAAACAAGAACCGGTTGGGCAGCCGCCCATGTGGTTGAACTTGTGCATCACCTTTTCACCTGCAAAGGTACGACAATTATTTGATACTACCAAACAAATAGGCAATTTTAATCGTAACACTCGAAACTTATGACCCCGGAAGAGTTTGAAAAGCACCTGCAACAGCACAAAGAGCAGTTGAGCAGGTTAATCACCCGCACGCTACCTGTCAAGGCAGGCACGGAAGCCGTGAACCATTTCCGCGATAACTTCCGCAAAGAGGGGTTTGTGGACTCGTCGCTGCAACAGTGGAAACCCTCCAAGCGTAAGAGTAATCCCAAGCACCCGGACCAAGCCTACAACACACTCATGTCGCGGCGCAACAACCTCTACAAGTCCATTCGTAAGGAGACGGCACCCGGCAAGGTAACAGTCTATACCAATGTGCCGTATGCGGCAGCGCACAACGAGGGTACGAACCGTGCGGGCAGAAACCACCAAGTACGCATACCCAAACGGCAGTTTATGGGGCACTCGAAGCAGTTGGACGACAAGGTGCGCCGTATGATAGATGCGGAGGTACGAAAGATAATTACCGATTAAACAACACGAAGTCATCAACACGAAGTCATCAACACGAAGTCATTAACACAAAGTCATTAACACAAAGTCATCAATGCGAAGCAATAAACATGGAACTGACTAACCCCTTGGCACAGATACTGTGCGCCCTCGAAGACCGGATAGCCGAGATAGAAGACATCCGTATGATAGACCGCTATGCAGGGCAGGACACCTACGAACTGCGTCCTGCCGTAAGTACACCCGCTGTCTTGGTAGATGTGGAAGATGTGGAGTATGATGAGATAGGCTGTGGAAGCCAATATGCACGCGCTACGCTCACAGTTCGACTCTATGTAGCGAACTATGCAGGCGCATGCCAGACAGCCCCGCAGGAGGCGCGTATGAACGCCATGCGCGACCTAACGCTCGAGCGTGCCTTGGTCGAGTGCCTGCATGGTTGGGCACCGACCGACGAGGATGGGCAGGAATGGGCAGAACCGCTGATACGCACCGGCTCTGCAGCGGAGAATAGGAACGATATAGGATTGCAGGTGCGCCTGCTGCGCTTCACCACGGCATGGGAGGAACGGGTTGCCGCGCAGCAGCGCAAGGGCGTACAGCCCTGCATAGAAACGAAGAAAGGCAGAATCCGATAAGGGTTCTGCTTTTCTTCTTGCTGCCGTTTGTGCCGGCGGTCTTACTCAAACGGCAATGACAGTTGCTGTCCGGGTTCTTCGGGTTCAGGGGTGTTGAGATAACGGAAGAAGGTCCGCTCACTGATACCCAATACAGGTACTACCTTGTTGCGATAGACCCATAGTTTGCATCGGTCTTGCCGACCTTCTTCGTAGTAATCCGACAGAATACTACGCACAATTTGCGCTTTTTTGACCGTAGATTTGTACATTCCGAAAAAATACTCTATCTTTGCAAAAGGATTGGAAACCCTTGCTCTGTGTTCTTCGGAATGCGGGGCTTTTTTTATTGCCCGTGGGGCGGTCTCAGCAGTTGGTCATGTTCATCGTGATAGGCACCCACTCGTTGGTGAGCGGGTCTTTCTGCTCTACCTTGACGAACTGCTTGCTCTGCAACGGACGGTACGCCTCGCGAATGATACGCATACCCTCAATAAAAGTATCGTTGCCCGTCTCGCCTGCCATCTGCTCCAACCGCAACACATTCTGTGCTTTGAGTTGTCCCGCCTTGCTGCGCTCACGGAGCAGGGTCGTTACCATGTTGGCGAGTTGTTGGCTCTTCTCGTCGGTAGCGAGGCTCTCGATGTACTGATTAACCAACTCCACGCCTGCCGTATAGGTGTCGTCGTAGTTATCGACAGTGTAGTAGCCTACCGTAACCCGTGCCGTGCCGGCAGCGTTGGTAAAGGTGTCGGTGTAGCGTCCGTCGCGCAGGGATTTCGTGCCACGGAAGAGTTCTTCCTTTAGGCGGATAATCGTGCGAAAACGCTCCAAGATAACGCGCTTCTTGTCGGCGAGCAACTCGCTGATGGCGCAGGCGTCAGGCAGAGTCTCGTTGATGGCATTATCCACCAACTGCTTATAGGTCGCCAGTTCTTCTTCGTGTTGCGCTTTGGCGTCTGCCAAGGCTTTCTGTTTGCGGGCATTCTCCAAAAGTGCCATCTCTGCAGCGGTCAGTTCCACTGTCATGGTTTGTGTTGTTGTTTCCATACCGGATAAATTTGATGTTAGTTATTCATTGTTTTTTATTCTCCTCTATGCTTCGGCGGCGGCGAACGCCATCGGTTCTTTTTTCGGTTTGGTTACATCTGCCGGGAGTTGTGCTTCAAGGTCTTTGCAGCGTTGCCGGAACGCATTGTAGAGGCTGCGCAGGCGGTCGAGCGGCAGGTCGTTGAAGCGTACGCTGCCTTGCGGTGCGGCGGCTCTCACGATAACATTGCGGATATAGACCATATCCGTCCGATAGCCCATCTGTTCGAGATAGTGGCGTACGACGGCTATCAGTCGCTTGCGCCAGCGGTCTTTGTCCTGCTCCTCGGCAGATAACACCCGTTGCTGTAGGGCGCGGCAGAGCGATTGCAGTTCGGTGGCGGTGAGTTCCGAGGTACTGACCCGAGACGGGTAGTTGCCCACGATGGTTGCCACAATGTCTTCGTGGCTCATGTTGCACCGGCGTGCCAATGCGTAGAAGTAGCGATTTGCTTGTTTCCAATTTGTTTCCATACGCTATTTTAATTCCTAATTCCTAATTGTCAATATGGTGTTCGGGCCATATATCATAGATTTCGTTGCCTCTATAGCGGCTGGTGATAGTGGCGTAGTAGTTGCGCACGCGTATCTTAATGTCGCTGTTGTAGAGTATCTTCTTGCCGGTCGTGCCGTCGGGCTTGGCACCTGCCTCGTGGCTAATCCAAAGGAACAGTTTCTTCGGGAAGCGGGTGATAAGTTCCTTGTACTCGTCGTAGGTAATACCAAGGTATTGCAGGCTGTCGATAACCACGATGTTCGGGCTGCGTTTGCGGGCAAGCAGGGCGGTCATGTCTGCCAAGTCGAGCCTGTCCCAGAAGATGAAGCGTGTCTTGTTCTCTGCTTGCAACCCCGTGTCGATGACGGCGCGTTGGTAAGTGCCGCTCACGCCCTCTTCGAGTCCGTTGTAGGCAATGCGGTTGCCGTCGAAAGACATCAGATACTTCACTAACTGAATCGTGAACCGCGTCTTGCCCTGTCCCGAACCGCCGTAGATTATCCAACTGCCAAACGGCTCGGGGTCGCCCATTGCGCGTAGCCACTCGCCCGTGAACCCCATCGTCTGCGGTCGGTAATCGATGATATTTTGTAGGGATAGTGCCTTGCGCATATCAGTGGCTACTCTGTTTCTTTTTCAGTTCGGCAAACACACGGCGTTGCACACGGCGCAGGTCGCCCTCGCATTCGCCAATAATGCCGTCTATCACGCGTGTGTCTTCCACGCCGTTGGCTTGGCATACGGCAACAATATCCTGTTGGCTCACATCTTTCAGCGGCACGCACTTGCGCCCGATACGGCTCCATAACTCGTTGAAGCCTTTCTTGTTGTAGCGCACGCCTTGGTCGAACCGCTTGAAGAGGAACTCTGTGGCTATCATTACCACGCCACAGTCGTATTGCAGGTCGTTGTAGAGTGTGATGAACGAGTTGAGTACTACATCGCTCAGTTTGTCCGCCTCGTCGAGGATGATAATCGGGTTCTCGATACAGCGCATTTGCAGCACCAGTTTCTGTTTCATCTGTATCAGCGTCAGCCCCTCGGGAGTGTGCCCTATCTTGCGTAGCATGACGGAGAAGAAGTCGCGCTTTGTCCAGTCGGGGTCGCACGAGATGTAGAACACCTGATTATGCCCTTTGTCGTACTGCTTGCAGGTGAAAGTCTTGCCGCTGCCCGCACGCCCCGTAACCGCCATCCACAGTTGGTTGGCTTGCACCTCTTCCAAGAGGCGGGTCAGTCGGGTGTAGTTCTGTGTCTGTACCGCATTCCATTTGTCGGCTTCGAGCCCAATCTGTGAGGCAATCTTGCGCCACATGTCGTCGGCAATGAGGTCGTGGTTGCCGTTCAGGATTTGGCTGATAGTGCCGCTGCTCACGCCATCGAGTATCTTGGCGGCTTTGTTCTGCCCGCCGTAACGGGCGCAGTAGTCGGCGAGTGCGAGTTGAATGTCGCGTTTGCGGATGTTTGTAATCTTGTCCATGATAATTATGTTTTAAGGGTTAACCGTTTCTTTGTTCTCTTTGCGCTGTTGGCAATACTCTTTCCATACATCGGCAGCACCCGTGATGAGTCCGGCGAGGTTGTCATATTTCTCCATGGCAACGCATATACACTTGATGAGGTCGGTGTACTTACCCTCTATGCGGGTGTGGATTTTTTCGCCGTCAAACGCTATGTGGAAGACAGCTTTGGTTTGTTTCTTACTCATGATTATTTGGTGTTTAATCGGTTGTTAAATGCTCTTTTATCGTGTGGCTCTCCGCCCGGTCTTCATTCCTCATTGTTTACAGGTCGTCCCACATCTCCTCTTTCTCGGTGGTCGGCGCGGCTTTGAACGGGTCTATATCTTCGATGGTTGCTTTCCGAACCCTCTCTTTGGTGGTACTTGCACCGGTTGTAGTATCCCCTCTTTCTGCTTCATACCGTTCGTTCTTGTGCTGTCCGCGGCTGTCGGTGATGAGTGCCTTACTCAACATCTCATAGTTCCGTTGCTCGATAGCCGTCTGTTCGGGCGTGATGTCTTCCACCATAGTCATTGTCCGCTTCTGATGTCCGCTTAGTGTGCTTGCCACATGCGCCTCAAGGGCTTTGTTGAACTTCCATATCGCCGCCAGTTTCTCGTAGTCCCCGGGCTTGCGGTCAATGAGTGCCATAGGCTGTTCGTCTTTGAGGGTGAGCAGGTACTGCTCTGTGCGCTGCTTGTTCTCTACCACGATATGCGTTGGGTCGAGCGGGTCGCGCAGCACGCTCCATTTCTCCCAGCACTGCTCACGGAAGCGTATCGCCTCTGCCATTGCCGTCGGGTCTTCGGGGTCTGCCATCAGGTCGTATGGGTGCGGCTTGCCGTCTATGCGTACATTGATACCCGTGCCTTGCAGGGTGTAGGTCTGTCCCGTACTCTCGCCGAAGAGGCAGAGATATTGCTTCGGGCTGAGCAGGCGGCGTTGCTCGGCGGGTAGGGCGTTTATCGCTCCTTGGTATGCAGGCAGGGCTTCTTTGCGATAGACCTCCATCAGTGCGGCTACCTCCACGATTATCTCGTCGATGGTCGGGAGTATATGTTTTTGTTTTAGGGTAATGTCGAGGTTGGGCTGCCCGTCTTTCTTGGCAGTTACGCCGTGTCCCGACCAGTTGGGCATGAACTTGCAGTACTTGTCGTTCAGTGTCCGGAACCACGGCTCTATTATCTTCGCCTTGGCATTGCCCACAGCGGCGGGCGTTACATACTGTGCCAACCCCGTGTAGGTCTCCATCATCGCCTTGCGGGCAAAGTTGTCGCATTGTATTTGGTGCGGCATGAGCATACTTCCCGTCAGTTCCTCCGTGTGCCGTTCGGCGTTGCGCAGTGCCTCGCGTATCAGTGCCGCACTCTCCGTTTCGCCAACTGCCCAGCCGATGGGATACTTGGTTGCCGCATCCAATATCACCTCCACCGTCAGTCGGTTGTAGTAAGTGGTGCGGTTGCCGCGCTTGCTTTGGTAGAGCAACTCGGCGTCCCAGCCGTCCAGCACCCAGAGTGCCATGGCTGCCTCGGGGGCTTTGCGCTTCACTTGGTAGGTCATCGTGTTGCGGAAGGTCGCTGCCCCGTGCTTGCTTGCCGTGGTTAGGAAACGCTTTTTCTTCTGCCATTGGCGCACAGTGCTTGCTGTGATAGGCTTCCATTCCGACTTGCCTTGCTCTAATTGGGCATTGTGCATCGAGCATTGGAGGTTGTAGAGTTTCGCTATCTGCTCGCAGTCGAAGTTCCGGTGCTGCGCTATCAGGGCTATCAGCAGGTCGGCTTGCTCGCCTTCGTGTATCTTGGCAGCGTTGGTGTTTGCCCCGCGGTAGTTCTTGTGGATGAGACACTCAAAACCCTCTTTCTCGTACTGCCGCACTTTGTCCCGCAGTTTGCGCTCGTTCTCCGGCAGGCTCGAGGGGTAGTCAAGGCGGTCAATGGTGCGTACTGCCTCGGCGGCTTTTGCCCAGTCCATCCGTTGTCCGCGTTGCCGCAGGGCTTTCTCCCAACGCAGCAGGGCTTCTATCAGAACGGCGTTGGTGTAGTAGGTCTGCCGGATGGGGTTCTCTTTCGAGTTGGGCAGGTGTGCACCTTTGCATGTCGTGTAGGCTTCGTAGTAGCGGCTTGCCTCGGCGTTGTGCTCTATGTAGGGGTCGAGTACGCTCTTCCGTGCCGTGGCATACACATCTATCTGTGCGTCCACTTTCCGCCGTAAGTCCTCCGGCAGCGTCTTGTATTCATATACTTTTGCCACACCCCGTCCACCGCGGGTCAGGGCTAACAGACGCTGACGATGCTCCATCACGCGCAGATTGCCTACACTTACTATATCGTGAGCCACTATCCACTCGAGGGTAATGCCGATTCGTCCGTCTATTATCTGTACCGCTTCCATACCAATTCGCTATAAGAACACTATAGGAACGCCTATCAATTACACATTTTTCGTATCTTCTTGTCCCATTGCCATCGCTTGGCGAGCAGCCATGCCGTACCCCAGAGTCCGAGGGCAATGCCTATCTGTGCTGCCACGCAGGCTATCAGGTTCGTGTCCGGAGCAGGTTCGCCGCTCAATACGATGGTGCCGGCGGTTGCCAACAGCCCTATCACACCCGTCTGCCAAAAGAATTGCTTTCTGTACGCGCGCTTTCCGGCGTGTCGCCGGGGACAATTTGTTCTCATATGTATATCGTTTTTTGTTTGGTTCAATAAAAACCTCCAAAGGGCGAGCCAAGACTTTTTATATTCAGACCTCTTCTGTCTGTTTATCCTTTGGAGGGCGGCTGCACCGGCGGGTAGAACTTGGCGAACTTTCGGAATGCTTCATTCGACCGTGCAGCCTTGCAGGACTCCTTGGCCGGGTTAGTCTCTCCGTTCCACGCCGCCATGCCGCAGGGCATACCAGCGTATCTTGCGTGCCGCGGCGGTATCGTCGTTCCCGCGCAGCGCACGCCGTATCGTGGGGTAACTGTATCCATATACCCGTTGTATCTCTTTTCTCAAACCGTATTCGGTAATGATTTTCGTTGCCATAGTATTGCTTGTTTCGTTATTTATTCGTACCTTTGTCGGCACTTTCACTTTTGTAATTGCGCTGCAAAGATACGACAGATTTTTGACGCGACAAAATTTTGTCGCAATAAATTGACAAAAAAATGACAGTAAAAGAGAAAATGGTGTATTTTGTCGAGAAATTCGGCAAGAAAAAAGCGGACTTGGTGGCAGAATTAGGCGTTGCAGCGTCTAATTTTAGAGGAGCGTCGTTGCAAAATGGTATCAATAGCGATACTATCGAGAAATTTTTGACACTATATCCTCAATGCTCTGCTGAATGGCTATTGCGTGGGGATGGTAGTATGCTCTGTCAAAAAGACTCTTCTATATCTGCTAATAATACAGGAGATAATGCTGTCGTGATAGGCGTGAGTAACAATACCGCTACAAATGTATCCGAAGATTCCAAGTGTGATGTCTGTGCGTTATTAGCCGCCAAGAATGAAGTTATACAAACGAAAGATGACCTAATACAAGCCAAACAGGGCATCATAGATGCGCAGACTGTCATAATTTCGACACTTAAGGGCAGCATATAGTCATGTACC
>CAVFIY010000005.1:0-25069 GCA_963622435.1 Bacteroides uniformis
TGTGGGTTATATCGGGCGATACGACATACAAGCCGCGCTTGAGACGGATGATATCTCCCGATTTCTCTAAACGGTGGATTTTGTCGTTGAGGTTGGTTACCTCGCCCAACAAAGAGCCTAAAACGGAAGTTGTAACAGGTACATTGCCTATCGCTGCCAACGCAGTCTGCACGTGTCGTATGCGGGTGTCATTCGTCATAAGTGGTAAAAATAGGAATAGTAAATCTTATTCGATTGGATTTAATGTACTTAATCTGACTGCAAAGGTACGGCTTTATTTTGAATCTTGCAAATGGGGCGGGAGGGTTCGGGGATGGTTCGGGGATGATTCGGGAGAGAGGGTGGGGCGTACCGAGTGATGTTATTGAAAGGATTTGCGGTAGGAGGTGGGGGTGGTGTGGTAACGCTTGCTGAAACAACGAATGAAGTAACTGGGCGTGTTATAGCCCACCAAGTCCGCTATCTCGGCCACCGACTTCTCCGGATGGTCCTTCAATAGCGCCGCGGCTTTCTCAAGGCGCATATTCGATATCAGTTCGTTCGGCGTTTGTCCGGTGGCGTCCTGCAATTTGGTGTAGAGCCCGGTGCGGCTCATGCACATCTCGCGCGATAGTTTATTGATGTCAAAATCGGAATCGTTGAGGTGCGCCTCGATGATATTCTGCACGCGGGTGGTGAAAAGGAATCGTTCGTTTTGCAACCGCTCCCGCATAAGGCGAAGCTGCTCGTTCTTCTCAGCCAACTGCTGCTCCTGCTCGGCCATGCGGGCACGGGCTTGGCGCAAGGCGCGGCGCAAGATGTAGCCGCCTACGGCGAGCACAAGTGCGGCTGCGAGCGAGCAGAAGAGGACCTTCGCCCACCATGTTTCGTACCAATGCGGCTCGACAATGAGATGGAGGCGGTAGGCATCGCCGAGCTCGTCCTGCAAAAGGAAATTGTACGCACCCGGTTCGAGATTGGTATAGGTGGCGGATTGCGATTCGGTGGCGGGCAGACGGTCGGTGTCGAAGCCCTCGAGGCGGTAATAGAGCTGCGGGCGGAGAATCTTACTATACGACGAGCAGCCGAAGCGGATGGTGAGCGCATTGTCGTTGGGCTGCAGACGGAGCGTATCGAGGCAGGGCAGGCCCTTGCTGAGGTGGCGTACTGCGCCGTTTCGGCTGCGGATAGCGATATCGACGGGAAAGATATGAACGGGCTCGCCTGCGGCCATAAGGTCGCTAAGACGGAAAGAGCACATACCGTTGAGGCCGCCTACATAGACCGTGCCGGACGCATCGGCGTACAGACTGTGCTCCGTAAGGATTTCGAGCGGGAAGCCATTGGATCGGGTAAGGTGGCGTACGGTGGTGAAGTCGGTGGAGATAACGGAAAGTCCGGCGGAAGTGGCCACGAGGTAGTAGCCGGGCAAGATGAGCATATCGATGACACTGCGGGATTCGAGGCAAGCGGTAAGGGAGTCGTACGGGAGCCATTCGGCGGAGGTAGGGTCGAAGTAGAGCACCCCATCGATGGTTCCCGCGAGAAGGTGGCGGGAAGGGTCGGTACAAAACACATGCACCGGCTTCGAAATAGAGGAGATGGTTCGGGAGTGGTTCGGGATTTGATAGGAAAACGTGTGTTTTTGGCGGGCATACCACAAGACCGAATCGTGCAAATACAAATCGGAAAGTTCGCCCGAAATAGGCAACGAATCCAACACCGAAAACGACTGCGTGCTGAGGCGAAGCAGACCGATGCCCCGCTCGGTGGAGAAAAAGAGCGTATCGCCGTAGGCCTGCATCTCCCGCACACGGTTGTCGGGCAGGTAGCCCGCCTCGGCCGTAAAGCGGGTAAGGCGGCGGGTGCGGGTGTCGAGCGAGAGCATGCCGCCCTGATGCGTGCCCATATACAAGCGATGGCGGGGCGCATCGAGATACAACGACTTGATGGCCGGCTCGGGCGAGGTACGGGCGATGGGAATGACCTCGACCGTGCCATCGGGGCGGATGCAGTTGAGCCCGCCGCCGTTGGTGGCGACATAGACGGTGCCGAGGCTGTCGGCGAGAATACGATTGACGATGGGATAGCTGAGCGAGCGGGCTCGGTCACGGCCTGTGCCATAGTAGGTGTAGAGCGCACAGTGCGGGTTGTAGCGGCTGATAGCACCGAAGAAGCTGCCTATCCAAAGCGTGCCCTGCTCGTCGCAAGCGATGGCCCGCACGGAGAAAGGATAGTCACCGGTCTCGTCTTGGGCGAACGGCACGGGGCGAAAATCCGACGGCGAGATACGCATAAGTCCGCTGTAGGTGCCGACCCAATAGGTGCCCTCGTGGTCTTCGGCGACGGTGCGGACATCCCCGCTCGGGATGATATGCAGCCGCTCGCCCGAAGGACGCAGACACCACAGCCCGTCGGTGCGGGAACAGAGCCAAAGATTCTGGCGGCTGTCCCGAAAAATGGACACCACGGAGGGAATGGCAATCTGCTGCAAGAGCCGCCCCGAGGTGCTATAAAGCGAAACTTCGCTGCGGGTGGAGGCGATAATTTGCTCGGCCGACTCGTACAGCGCCATCGGGTGCGGGAGCGCAAAGAGCGGCGTTCGGGCCGTGCCGTCGAAAGAAAAAAGGGTGTCCCGCGCGGCAATGAGATAGCGGCGGTGCCCATAGATGACGGCTCGGACCTCGACCGAATCGACGGTGCGGAGGCGCTCGGTGCGCAAGTCGAGGCAAAAGACGCTGCTGCCGCTGCGAAACAGCATGGAGCCGTGTCGGTCGCCGCAGACGGTGTGAATATAATTGCTCGCTATGGGAAGCGCTGACGACTCGTCGCCACGGAAGACACGGCAGCTGTTGCCCGCAATGCAATTCAGTCCGTCCCGCGTGGCGACCCACATACGCCCGAACTCGTCTTGATAGAAGGCGTTGATACTATAATGGGACAATCCGTCGGCCACCCCGAAGTGCTCCATACCCACGGGAGCGGCTGATAAAAGGAGCGGAAGCAAAGACAATAGTGCAATGCAACGAAGACGGCGAATAGCAAAATCGTACAACATGGCAGTTTGATTTTAGACTGCAAAGATACAGCATTTATCGGACTAAACAAAGCAAATGGGGGCAGCGAAAATGTAAAAATCGTGTGTTTGTGCGGGTTTTGTATAAAAGTGCTATTATTTTGGATTGGATTGCTACTGATATTGTGGAATAGGATGTAATTTTGCAGCGAGAAAAAATCCAAATCGCAACCGATGACTCGTTGCGAAAAAGTAACCTTAAATACGAGTATGATGAAAAAGTTTTGGACAGGAATAGTGGTCTGCTGCCTGAGCGCCGTAACGGCATGGGCGGACACGACCGGCACGGTGCGCGATGAACAGGGCGAACCGCTGATCGGCGTTTCGGTGTTGCTGGAAGGCACCACGCAAGGAACGATAACCGACATAGACGGAAATTTTGCCATCGACGCCCGCGAGGGACAGACGCTGGAGATAAGCTATATGGGCTACCGCACGGAACGGGTGCGAGTGGGCTCGGCGCCGCTGTCAGTGGTACTAAAAGAAGACACGAAGACACTCGATGAGGTAGTCGTGGTGGGCTACGGTACGCAGAAGCGAAGCGACTTGACGGGGTCGGTGGCCTCGGTGAAAGCCGACGACGTGAATGCCGTGCCGACAAGCAGCGTGGCGGAGATGCTGCGAGGACAGGCCGCCGGCGTGGTGGTGACGCAAAACAGCGCACGCCCGGGCGGGCAATCGGACATCGTGATTCGCGGTAAGAAATCGCTGACGGGCGGCAATGCACCGCTCTACATCGTGGATGGTACGCCCGTGGACAACATAGACGACTTCAATGCACAAGATATCGAGTCGATAGAGGTGCTGAAAGATGCGGCGGCGCAGGCCATCTACGGCGCTCGGGCGAGCAACGGCGTGATACTGGTTACGACCAAGCGGGGCAGCGAGGGCAAAACGACAGTGGATATCAATGCTTACGCCGGGGCGCAAATGGTGAAACGCAATTTTGACCTCTACAGCGGGGCGGAGTGGGCGCAACTCAAGCGGGAAGCCAACCGCACCTTTGTCTATGACCCCGCGACCCGAACCGCCACGGGCGAGTACTTGGACGATGCGGCGCTATTCGGCAATATGTATCAGAACCTGCTCGACGGGAACTACACCGATTGGGAAAAACTGATGGTGAAGCCGGCGCTGCAACAAAAATACGACATCAGCGTGCGCACGGGCAACGACCGCACGAAACTGTCGGCCGCCCTCGGATTCTACGACCAAGAGGGTATGATTTCGCCCGCCAACTACAAACGCTACAACGCTCGATTCGACGTGTCGCAAAAATTAGGCAAGCGGGTGACGCTCGGACTGAAAGCCAACTATGTGCATAGCGACCAAAAATCGGAGGACTCGGATTTTGCCAAAGTGCTGACCGAATCGCCGCTGCTCAGCGCCTACGACGCCGACGGGAACATGCTCTCGCTGCTGGCGGACAGCAAATGGAGCCCGCTATGGAACAATGCGCACTACACGGCGGACAAAAAGACCGACCGATTCATGATGGGGCTGAATCTGGATTGGAATATCTGGGGCGGGCTGAGCTATCGACTGAACACGTCGGTGAACTACCGCAATCAGGAGCAAGGCACCTATCAGGACTCGAAACACGAGAAAGGCAGCTCGGTGGGCGGCTCGGCGGCGATAGCCAACACCCGCTATGTGGATTACCTGCTGGAAAACATTCTCGCCTACGACCAAACATGGAACGACAAGCACCACCTGAATGTGACGATAGTGCAGTCGATTGAGGCCATTCGCACCACCAAGACCACGACAAGCGGCTCGGGATTTGCCACCGACGACCTCGGGTACAACAACATCTCCGCCGCCTCGATTACCAATCCGACGGTGCGCACGATAACGCCCCGCCACTTGGTGAGCTTTATGGGGCGCGTGAATTACAGCCTGATGGACAAGTATCTGTTCTCGGTCAGCGCCCGTGTAGACGGGTCGAGCGTATTCGGCAAGAACAGCAAGTGGGGCGTGTTCCCCGCGGGGTCGTTCGCTTGGCGTATCAATCAAGAGGACTGGCTCGTGGATGTGAACTGGCTGACAAATCTGAAGCTGCGCCTCTCCGCCGGCTCGGTGGGCAATCAGGCCATCGACCCCTATCAGACGCAAGGACTGGTGGATAGCTACTACATGCAATTCGGCGAGGAGAATGCGCTGGTGGGCTACCTGCCGTCGGGGCAACTGCAGAATCCCGACCTGAAATGGGAGACTACCACGAGCTACAACATCGGGTTGGATTTCGGGTTCCTTCGGGACCGCATCGGGGGAACGATAGA
Organism: Bacteroides uniformis; assembly: GCA_963622435.1. Classification (GTDB taxonomy): domain Bacteria; phylum Bacteroidota; class Bacteroidia; order Bacteroidales; family Paludibacteraceae; genus Colicola. Next base: position 5,338 of record CAVFIY010000005.1, read on the forward strand.
ATACTACCGCGCCAAGACGACCGACCTGCTGGTGGAGAAAAGCATCAATCAGACGACGGGCTACAACACGCAACTGGTGAATATGGGCTCGGTGCGCAATCAGGGCGTGGAGATAACGGCGAATTTTGTGCCCGTGAAGATAAAAAACTTTACATGGACGGTGGATGTGATTTGGGCGCACAACCAAAACAAGATTCTCTCGCTCAACGGCGCCAAAGGAGCGAACGGCGAGCTGCTCAACGACGAGGCAAACGGCTGGTTTATAGGGCATAACATCAATGCGTACTACGACTACCAATTTGACGGGATTTGGCAACTCGGCGATGAGATTCCCGACTACGGGGGCACCTATCAGCCGCAGCCGGGCGACATCCGAGTGAAAGATGTGAACGGCGACGGCAAGATAGACGAGAACGACCGCGTGGTGATAGATCGCGACCCGAAATGGACGGCATCGCTCGCCACGACTTTCAAATTCTACGGCGTGGATATTTCGTTCGACTTCTACGGCGTGTATGGGGCGGTGCGGCAAAACAACTACCTATACGCAAGCAACCAAGGCGGCGACCTGAAAGGCATGCGCAACGGTATCAAAGTGGATTACTGGACCATCGAGAACCCGAGCAACACGGCGCCGAGACCGCGCGACGGGAACATCTCCTATTTCTCTTCGCTGTCGTATCAAGACGCCTCGTACTTCCGCTTGCGTACCCTGTCGGTGGGCTATTCGTTCCCCAAAAAATGGATAGCCAAAGCCAAGATGAGCAACCTGCGCATCTACTGCACGGCATCGAATGTATTCACTTGCACCAAATACAAGAGCTACAGCCCCGAGGCGAGTGCGGGCAGCTACCCCGAGCCGAGAACCGTTATCGGCGGCATAAATCTGAGTTTCTAAAAGAGTACCTTTTTGTCTATTTTTCCCGAGCCGCTTGCGGCAAAGGAATAAAAAAACACATAACAATGAAAAAGCACATTCTCTATATTCTTTTGGCGGCCGTGCTGCTCAGCTCGTGCCACGACTGGCTCGACGAGAAAGTATATACCCAACCGACCGGCGAGTACATCGTATCGACCCCTGCGGGCATGGCAAGTGCGGTGCTGGCGATGTACTACAAAGACCGTGAACTGTTCCGCAACAACGACGACTCGGAGACCACGCTCTGGCTCAACATGCTCATCGGCGACGACATTACCTATTGCCGTGCGGGCGAGGGAATTCCGCAATTCGGGCGCTACGAGAACCTGCTGGCGACCACGCCGAGTGTGGCACGACTATGGAAACAGCAGTACGCCATAATAGGTTATGCAAACATGGTGATTGCCGCCGCCGACAAAGTGGACAAGACCGACCCCGTGGCGATACAGGCCGTGGCGGAGGCGCGGGTGTTCCGTGCGCACGCCTATCTGAGGCTGCTGCAACGCTACGATAACATCTACCTGACCACGCGCGTGACGACCCCGGAAAATGTGAACGACTCGGTGTCGTATCTGCCTGCCACACAGGCGGATGTGTATGCGTTGATAGATGAGGATTTGGATTACGCCATCGACCATCTGGCCTGGACCGTGACGCAGCCCGGCCGCTTCACGCAAGGCTTGGCACGACTGCTTCGGGCCAAATCGGCGGCTTGGCAAGGCAAGTGGCAGGAGTGCGCCGACCAAATAAACACCATCGAGCAAAGCGGAGTGTATGCGCTGCTCTCTACGCCCGCCGAGGTGTTCGACGCCGCCAACCTCAACCACTCGGAGGCGATACTCGTGTCGCAATGGGGCAAGGCGACGGGCGGCTGGTTTACGAACACCACGACCAATACGAACAGCGGACACCGTATGTCGCTCCACTGCACGCCGCAGTACAACCAACAGAAAGGCATGGTGATAGACTACGCATCGGGCGGCTACCCATGGGGGCGGGTGTTCCCAAATCAATACCTGCTCGGCCTCTACGACCCGACGCACGACTTGCGCTACACGGCGTACTATAAGTTGGCATGGACCTACAACGACCCCGACAACCTGCCGCGCGGGCGGCACGTGGGCGATACGCTGGTGCCGACCACACAGGCGCAGTACCTGAATGTGCATCCGATGTGCACCAAATACAACGATTCTTATACGAAAGCGTCGCCGACGGACAATCAGTCGTTTAAGGACATTATCATTTACCGTCTGCCCGAGGCGTATATTCTCGGCTGCGAGGCGTACATCCATCTCGGGCGGCAAGACTCGGCGGCGTATTACTACAACAAGACCTACACCCGCGCGGGCAATGCGGCGGAGACCCGACCCATCACGATAGAGATGTTGGCGGAGGAACAGGCACGCGAGTTGGCCATGGAGGGTGACCGCTGGAATTTCCTCAAACGAGAGGGGCTACTCGTCAAGCAGGTGCGGGCTCACGGCGGCGAGTATGTGCTGAGCGAGCGCTGGGGCGTGCTGAACTGCGACACCCTCATCCGAAACAACGTCAGCGACTACCACAACCGCTGGCCGATTCCGCAAGCCCAACGCGACATTATGCATACCTTCCCGCAGAATCCCGGATATTAATTTAATTAGGAATTAAGAATTAAGAATTGGTTAATAAAATTAACAATTAACATGCAGGGTGGATTTCCTTGGTTTTTCCTTGGTTTTACCTTGTGGTTGAGCGGTGCTTGGGAAGAGTGATGTACATAATTTTTAATGTGTAATTGTAATTAGTAACGAATCCGCAATCGGTAAGCGAATCCGCAACCGGTAAGCAACTTAGTAAATCAACTTAAATCATCTATATCATGAAAAAAATGTACCTTTTGGCTTCGGCGGCCTTGGTGGCGCTGAGCATGAACGCAAAAGACCTGCTGCTCGAGGAGTACTTCGAGTACGAGGCAGGAAGTAAACTGATCGCCGATACCATTACCGGATCGGACAACATCGACGGCGTAACGGGCTGGAGCACCGTCTCCAACAAGAATTCGGGCATGACCCGATTCACCATCACCGATGCGCCGCTGACCTACGAAGGCTATGCCGGCTCGGGCATAGGCAATGCGCTGGCATTCAATCCGCAATCGCAATCCGGACAGTCCGTATTCAAGAACTGGGGGCACGGCGTTATCAACGACACGACCATCTACATCGCCTTCTTGATTCAATTCCCCAAACAGGACGTGAACTACGACGGCTCGGACTATTTTATGGGCATCAAGATGGAGCCGTCCGCCACTTCGACCAACTTTGCGGGCCGACTGATGGCGGCCGTGGAGGCGAAAGATGAGATTACGGGCACGCCCTACACGGGGCAGGAAATCTCGTTCGGTATCAACAAGTCGAGCGACGGCAAGGCGGTATGGACCAACCCCGATCAGAAACCGTATTTTACTTTCGACAAGACCTATCTTGTGGTGCTGAAATACCATGTGGGCGTTATCAACGGCAAGACCCAAACCGAGGAGAAGGGAAACTACGACGACGAGATGTGGCTCTATATCAATCCGACGCTGACGGCAGAGCCCGCTGAGGCAAATCTCTATCAGAAAGACCCCGACGGCAAGGACGCATACCGTGTGTCGGGCAGTGGTAAGGAAATGGGTTCGCTGCGCGGCTTCTACCTGCGGGGCGGTGAGCCGGGCAAAGCCAACGTGCTGGCGCCGTATATCATCGACGGAATCCGTGTCGGCTATGCATGGGAAGATGTGATCGGAAAGCAGACGGCACTCGACGCTACCCGCACAAGCGGCAAAGCTCACAAGTCGATAGAGAACGGTCAACTCGTTATTCGCCGTGGCGAGAACAAGTTCAGCGTGCTGGGAACACGGCTTTAATTAGGAATTAAGAATTAGGAATTAGGAGTTAGGAATTAATATGAATGGTAAAATTGGAGCGGCGTTGCTGGTGGGCATGGCGGCAGGGACACTCTCTGCTGCGACCCTCAATGCCAAGAGTTCGTACAACGGCGGGTGGGGAAGCTACACCATCTCGGTAGTGCAGTCGCTCAACGGCTATACCCCCGCCGAGGGCGTCTCGTCCGACTATACCCGCACGGGAGCGTGCGCCTATCTGCGTGCGGACTCGACGGGGTTCTACTACGTGGCGAAGATAGACGGACGCTGGTGGCTGATAGACCCCGACGGCTATGCGGGCATCAACAAGGCGGTGACAAGCCTCGATGCCGCCTCGCTCCAAGACGACTACGACGTGCTGCGCCGCAACGGATTCAACGGCACGGGGAACTTCATCGCCTCCGAGTCGCAGACCAAGAACAGCAACAACCTGTGGAACTACGGGCAGATGTCCTACACCCGGCGATACAACTTCTATGCTTCGTATCGGCAGGTGCGGCAAAACTACTACGACACGCCTGAGGAGGTGCAAAACAAAGCCGCCAATTACTTGTTGGTGCTCGACCCGCAGTTTGAGACTTTCTGTCAGGCACAGGCGAAGAGCAACTTTGCGCAATACAGCAACGAGCGGGACCTGCTGGGCTACTTTACGGACAACGAGTTGCCGTTCAATATCAAACAATTGGATTTGGTCGTTTCCTCGCTTTCCGCAGGTGACCCGACCTACGACAGCACTGTTGTATGGGCGGCGCGCAACGGCGTGGACTTGTCCGCCCCCACTGAGGCGCAGAAAGAGGCGTATGCCACCTATCTGGCGGAGCGGTACTACAGCGTGGTGACGAAAGCCATACGCGCCGCGGATTCGCACCACCTGATTCTCGGCAGCCGTCTGCACGGTGTGCCGCGTAGCATACAAGGCGTGGTGGATATGTCGCACAAGTACTGCGATGTTACGTCCGTCAATTTCTACGACTATTTTTGCCCAAACGACCAAATTGCCAAGGCGGCATGGACCAACGACCATCCGTGCCTCGTGAGCGAGTTCTACATCAAGGATGTGCATTACCTCGCGGGCGTGCAGGAGGGTGCGGGCTGGTATGTGAACAGCCAGGCAGACCGAGGGCGGTGGTATCAGAACACCTGCCTGCAACTGCTGCAGAATCCGTGCTTCATCGGGTGGCAGTACTTCCGATTTATGGACAACAACAATTCCAACAAGGGGCTGGTGACGACCGCGCGAGAAGAATATTCGGAGATGACTCGGTATGTACGGGAACTCAATACGCAAGTGTATCGACTGATTGATTTCTTTGACGGCACGAGCCGTTGCCCGCAAGATCGGATAGAGACGGAGTGCGCTTTTGCCGCCGTGGCGGATACCTATATCACGCCGGGGGCTAAGCAAACCGACACCCACGGCACGGAAACGGAACTCGTGGTGCGCTACTACGGCACGGAGAGCGAACGGCGTGAGGCATTCGTGCGCTTCGACCTCTCGCAGGCAGAGGCACTGCTGCCGTACCTGAAGCAGGCGGAATTGCGACTGACCTGTGCCGCTACCGACGGCGAGGCGCATAACCTGCTGGTTTCGGGCGTGGAGGATGCGTCGTGGACAGAGAGTCTGACGGGGGCAGAGCGGACAGGCAATGCCAGCTGGAAGAGCGTCTATAACCGTCTTGCGGCCGAGAAGAAGGCCTTCGTGGCGGATAGCACCTACTCGTTCGATGTAACCCGCTGGGTGCTTGACCATGCGACTGCCCCGTCGTTCAAACTGCATGCGCTTACCAAGACCGATGGGGCGGTGTCGTTCTACTCGCGTGAGGGCGCTGCGGCTGCCTCCTCGCAAGAGAGAGCGATTTCACCGGAGTTGGTATTGCGTTTCTTCGGGAGACACCGCTTGCCCGATGGCGTGGAACAGGCGGTAATGGATGAGTCCGGTAGGGATGAGAAGCGGCCCGCTACCAAGATAATCGAAGACGGGCAAGTGTACATCCTCAGGGCAGGCACCAAATACACGCTATTCGGTGTGCCCATGCCGCAAAAACGATTCAAATAACTCTATAAGAAAAATAACTAACCCTGATAAAAACAATATCTAACTCTGTAAAAACAATAAATAAGTCTAATAAAAAACAATAAACTAACCCTATAAAAACAATAAACTAACCCTATAAAAACAATAACATCATGAAAAAACTTTTTCTTTCTATGGCAGCCGTGCTGCTGGGTTCCATGGCATTCGCCGAGTCTTACACCCTGAATTTTGTGGAGTATTCTGCAACTGACAAAGATAGTTCCTCAAATTATGTGAAATCGGTTGAGGCTGTCTTTGGTACGGAAGCCACACAATATGTAGCGTCAATCGATGTGCGTGACAATGTAAGTCCCGCTCGTCAAGGAATGGGTGCAAAGTTTGGTTCTCAAACGAAAAAAGGTATCCTGAATTTTACATTGACTACGCCTACGGAAGTGGATTCCATTGTGTTCTCTGCCGCTATGTATAGCGATACGGAAGGCGCAGACGGCTTCAAAGCGATTAATGTGCAGACCGAAGATACCACCACTTTCGGTTTGTCCGCCGGCAATAAAAAGTTAGAGGATTGTATTTGGAAGCCCGCAGGCGTGGTTACGACCATTCGTATTAACCAAACAACTGCCGCCAATCAGCGTTTCTATGTGAAGAGTATTACTATTTACCCCAAGAAGGCGAGTGACCCGACGGCGGTAGAGGCGGCAAAGGCAGCGCAGGACAACCGCATTTATAGTATCTTCGGCAGTTGTATGGGAAATGAGTGGGATGAACTGCCCGCCGGAGTATATATTCAAAACGGAAAGAAGGTAAGTAAATAGGTTGCAGAAAGCAAACAAATAGATTGCAAGATAGGTTGCAACGAGGAGAAATGGGGCGTTTGAAAGGTTGCAAATAGGTTGCAAGAAAGGTTATATAGTAAGTAAATAAAACAAGTGTATATGATGAATCTTTTTGATATCAAGGGGAAAGTGGTGGTCCTGACGGGCGGCTGCGGAGTACTCGGGCAAACCATAGCCCGCTATCTGGCGGAGCAGGGGGCAAGTATGGTAATTTTGGACATGAATGAGGAAGTTGGTTCGGGACTGGTTCGGGAATTGAACGAATTTTCACCCTCGATGTTCCTAAAAACCAATGTGCTGGATGCGGCGGTTTTGGAACAAAACAAACGGGATATTTTGGCCAAATTCGGGACCATCGACGTGCTGCTCAATGCCGCCGGCGGAAACATGGCGGCCGCAAACATCGCTCCCGACAAAACCTTTCTCGACGCCTCTGACGACGCGATCCGAAAAGTGGTGGAACTGAATCTGTTCGGTACGATTCTGCCCACGAAGGTGCTCGGAGCCGTTCTGTGCGAGAAAAAAGAGGGCTGCATTGTGAATTTCTGCTCGGAGTCTGCCCTGCGCCCGCTGACCCGCGTATTCGGCTACGGGTGCGCCAAGTCGGCCGTGGCAAGCTACACCAAGTATATGGCAACCGAAATGGCGCAAAAGTTCAGCCCTCGCATCCGAGTAAATGCCATTGTGCCGGGATTCCTGATAACCAATCAGAACCGTGCATTGCTTACCAATCCCGACGGCTCGCTGACCGCTCGCGGCGAGGATGTGATTCGACACACCCCCGCAGGGCGTTTCGCCGAGCCCAAAGAGCTGTGCGGCACGATTCATTACCTCATCTCGGAGGCGTCGTCGTTTGTAACGGGCGCACTGAGCGTAGTGGATGGCGGATTTGATGTATATAGCATTTAACAGAGCGTTGGCAGTATGATAGAAACCATGCGTTGGTACGGACCCTCCGACCCCGTCAGCCTTGCGGACATCCGCATGGCGGGGGCGGCGGGCGTCATTACCGCTCTGCACCATATTCCGAACGGAGAGGTGTGGAGCATCGCCGAGATAGAACGCCGCAAGGCGGAGATAGAGGCGGCGGGGCTGGCATGGACCGGCGTGGAGTCGGTCCCCGTACACGAACATATCAAGACCCAAGAGGGCGACTACCTGCGGTATATAGAAAACTACAAGCAGACGCTGCGCAACCTCGGCGCGTGCGGGATACGGATGGTGACGTACAACTTTATGCCCGTACTGGACTGGACACGCACGAATCTCGACTATGTATTCCCCGACGGAAGCCACGGGCTGATGTTTGAGCGGGCTGCCTATAGGGCGTTCGACCTGTTCGTGCTGCGCCGTGAGGGAGCGGAGGCGGAATATACCGCCGAGGAGATAGAGCAGGCAAGGCTGCGCTACGAGCAGATGACGCCCGAAGAGGTGCAGACGCTGACTCGCACCATGATAATGGGGCTGCCCGGATCGGAAGAGTCGTTCACGCTGGAACAGTTCCGGGAGCAACTCTTGCGCTACAAAGGCATCAGCCGAGAGCGGCTGCAACAGAACCTGATCGACTTCCTCCGTGCGGTATGCCCCGTGGCCGACGAGGCCGGCGTGGTGCTGGTGATTCACCCCGACGACCCGCCGATGCCGATACTCGGACTGCCGCGTGTGCTTTCGTCTGCCGAGGATTTTCAAGCACTGATTGACGCCGTGCCCAACAAGAGCAACGGACTGTGCCTCTGCACGGGGTCGTTCGGCGGAGCGGGCAAGCACGACTTGGTGGGCATGATGCGACGCTTCGGCGAGCGGATCGGTTTTGTGCATCTGCGGGCGGTGAGTCAGACCCCTGCGGGCGATTTCTACGAGAAATGGACCTTTGAGGGCGACTTAGATACGTACGAGTTCCTTCGGGCGATGCGGGATGTGGAACGGCAGCGCGGGGTGGATATTCCGCTGCGCCCCGACCACGGACACTGCATCTGCGACGATTTGGCGAAGGGCCGCCGCACCAATCCCGGCTACACGCTGCTCGGGCGCATGCGGGAGCTGGCTGAGATACGAGGCATGTCGGCCGCCATCGCTCGACAACCCGCAGCCATTGCACCCCAATCCTAGTTTTCCCACACAACCACTCTAGACGAACTAGATTAACTAATTCTCCTATACAAACTAGCCCCTTATATTATCTAACACCCCAAAAGAAAGACGAGTTGCCTCTAAAAGCCCTCGTCTTTCTTTGTCTATTCCCCCACGAACGCCCTCTCCTTGCATATTAGGCGTAATGTTCATTTTGCAGTCCGAAATCGTTTAGAAACCCTTATTTAATGGGGTGTGCAGCGATACAGGTGCTTGAAACAAAAGTCGATGAGCAAAAGTACTCTAATAGTCATTTGCAGTCTGAAAACTTATATATGTCCGATTAAATCAGCGTATAGAGAGCATCAAAGTAGTCAAAATTGATACCTAATACCTGCCGTCATCTCTATAGGATGAGTATAACATAAGTATAACATAAGTATAAGATAAGTATAACATACCCGTAATTTTGCCCTATGGCTAAGATAGACTTAACAGACCCTGTGGCAGTCGTTCGCGGTCGCCTTTCCGCCGATGCCCAAATCGTTTTCCGCACCCGCAACGGGCGTACGCACGCCTATGTCATCGAACACCCCAAGCAGACCCCTCAGAGTGAGAAGCAGCGCACCCATTTTGCTCTTTTCGGTGAGGTGGCGAAGCAGACGCGTGCCGAAATGGCAGACTTGGAACGCCGTGCCTATTGGGAAAAGGAGTTCGCAGCGTACACCAAGAAGCACAATCCGCCCTCCCGCCGCGCCGCATATTCTAACGGCGTACCGACCTATCAATCAGCGAATAAGCCGCCTATCTCGACCCTCTTTGGTTATATTTTCCACACGCTTTACACCCAAGCCCAATCCTCTGCGCAGCAATAATTCCCCGAAAAATCCCCCGCCTGTTGCGTATCTCAAAAAAATAAACTACCTTTGCAATGCGTAGCCCACACGCAACCCACACGCAAAACAACACGCAACCGAAACGAACAAGATAACCAACTGAAATACAGTGGATAACAAGCAACTGACTTTGTCGCCCGAAGAGGCGCACGAGATGGAACAACGCTACCGAGTGGTCAAACGCTCGGTCGATGCACGCCAGCGCAACTTGAAAGTTCTGCTGACGCTGCTCACGGACGAACGGGGAAACTACATCCCCCGTGAAGCGCCCGTGCCTCTCTATGAGCCGCCGCATTTCCAAGATGTACACGGCGCACCGCATACGGCAGTCATTGTCGGGGCAGGCCCTGCGGGTCTGTTTGCCGCACTGCGACTGCTCGAGTTGGGTATCCGTCCTGTCATCTACGAGCGGGGCAAGGAGGTCAGTGCCAGAAAGGTGGACATTGCCCGCCTCAATCGGAACTTGGGGCTGAATACAGAGAGCAACTACTGCTTCGGCGAGGGGGGCGCAGGCACTTTCTCCGACGGCAAACTCTTCTCTCGGAGTAAGAAAAGGGGGAATATGCAGCAGGTCATGGAGTGGTTTCACTATTTCGGTGCGGCAGACCGTGTCTTGTACGAGGCACACGCCCACATCGGCAGTGATAAACTCCCCTCTATTATTAAGGCGATGCGGGAGTGCATTCTCGCTCACGGCGGCGAGATTCACTTCGAGACCGTAGTGGACGACAGCCTGTTGACAGAACTCTTGGAGGGGACGAAGAAAGGCGTCCCCGTCATACTTGCCATAGGGCACTCGGCACACGACACCTACCGTCTGCTGTGGAATAAAGGGGTAGCGTTAGAGGAAAAAGGATACGCTATGGGGGTACGCGTGGAGCATCCCCAATCCCTCATCAACAACCTGATGTACCACGGGCAACCGCAGTCGGTGATAGACTTGGTAGGCAATGCATCCTACTCTTTTGTTACGCAGGTCAACGGGCGAGGCGTGTACTCGTTTTGTATGTGTCCCGGCGGACACATCGTCCCCGCAGGCAGCAGTGCGGAGAGTTGCGTGGTAAACGGTATGTCTGCCAGCCACCGTAACTCACCCTACGCCAATTCGGGTATCGTCGTCGAATTGCGCCCCGAAGACATCCCCGCTATCCTCACTTCCCTGCCCGATACCCAACATTATACACACTCCACTGCACACTCTTTGCGGGCAGGTAATCCCCACTCTATACCCTCTTTACACACGGGCAACTTATCTTCTATATACTCTCCGCAGACCAACAACTTATCTTCTATAATCTATTCACTATCAGAGGAGTATAACACCGCCCCTCTTCCGACTTTGCTATTCCAAGAGTGGTTGGAGCATACGGCATACTTGCACGGAGGCAGTGCCAACCAAGCCCCTGCACAACGCCTACGGGACTTCGTGGACGGAAGAGCGAGTGCCAACCTGCCCTCGTGCAGTTATCTCCCCGGTATCGTTCCGAGCCGCTTGGACGAATGGCTTCCCGCCGCCATCGGATCCCGCCTGCAACAGGGTTTCCGCGACTTCGCCCGCAAATACAGTCCACGAGGCAATGAGGCAAATAGTAAGTATAATAAAGGAAATAGTGTGTCGAAAAGTACACACGACCAAAGGAACAGCGGGTTTGAAAGTACCTCCCCCAGTTTCCTGACGAATGAGGCAGTTATTCTCGGCGTAGAGAGTCGCAGCAGTAGTGCAGTTCGTATTCCGCGCGACCCGGACACACTGCAGTCTATCTCCACCCCGTGGCTCTTCCCCTGCGGCGAGGGTGCAGGCTACGCAGGCGGCATTACCTCTTCCGCCCTCGACGGCCTCAACGCCTCCTCCCGCCTCGCCTCCCTCTGGCAGTAGTACTTCTCTACACTCTCCCCCATAAGGCAATAGTCTATTCTCACTCATCTCATCGCAAGCGCATCTTTCTTCTCTGCGCCCGTCTCGCCACAGCCTATGCAGTAGTCCTCATCTCTGCATACGCATTATGCTTGTGCAGTAAGCACTTACATTCCGGGAGGTGGACCCGGAGGAGGGCCTGATGGTGGACCTTGCTTGCCACTGCCCTTATCGTTCTCTATCATCTCTTGAATATGCCCGCCCATACCGGAGACCTTGAGTTTGCCCATTCGGTTCAGTTTGTAGGTGAAAGTGAGCATAAAGTAGGTCGGCAGCGTGTTGTACTTGGCGTAACTGACCGAATTCTCACCCACTACTTGCACAATGTTCTTCTTCTGATGAAGGATGTCGTACACCTCGAGAGAGAGCGTTGCATTCGACCATGTCTTGTCGATAGAGGCATTCCAGATTATCTCATTGGCGTCGGTGATGCCCGTGTAGCCGTAGCGTGCTGTGTAGCCGCAGTCGGTGGCGATATTCCACGAACGGGGTAAGTGGAACTCTATGTCGCCCGTTACACTCCAGTCGAACACATTGCTTGTGCTGTTGAGCGCCAAGTTGTTCTGCGTGCGACTGTAAGTACCGTCTGCCCGCAGACCGATGTCCACTTGGTCGTGCGTAAAGCGCAGCCCCAAGTCTTCACTCACTTGCAGATTGCCCGTCAATGAGCGGTCGCCGAGTATCATATTCCCTGCCTCTATCATACGCTCGATGTCAGCGGCTTGCTGCTCTTTGAGGATATACGCCACCCGTTGATTGTAACTGATGGCGGTGCGGGTATTAAATTGGAATAGTTTCTTAGCAAAGGGCGTGTTGTACATAAAGTCCGCCCCGATATTCCACGGATAGGTGTCGGCATTGACGGTCTGCTGATAGAGTTTACCCGTCTGGTCGTATATCGAGTTATTGACAAGTGCGTCTTTGGTGAGCGTACCCCGTATGCCGGTCATGATGCTGGAGAAGCGCTCCTGATTGAAGCGGGAGTACATCGCCATCAGGTTGTGGGCAAATGCAGGCTGCAGACCGAGATTACCTACGGTCTCGTTCATGGCGTTCGAGTTATTACGCACAGGCTCCATTTGTGTGATAGAGGGCTGACTGACCGTACCGCGATAGCGTATGCGGGCGAACTCTTTCTTTCCGAAGTTGTATTTGAAGTTGACGGTCGGCGACCAGTTCCATACATTGATAAGTGTGTCTTGGTAGAGTGTCTGCCCGTAGTAGGTCATACTATGCGTCTGTGTGGCAAGTACCCGCACACCGACAGTGAGGTCGCTCTGCTTGGTCACCCAACGGTAGTTGAGTTCCGCCTGCTCGGTGTAGAAATTGTTGCGCAGTTGATTGCTATAGATAGAGTCGTATTGATAGACACTATCCGTCCCCATAGAGTATTGATTCTTCTCCGAAGTACGGTTGCGCCCCGACACGGCGAGGGCTATCTCCAACAAGTGATTGGGCTTGACGATAGGCTCTACATACGAGGCTTTGAGGCTGTAAGTCAGTTTGTCATTCTTGGAGTTCGTATATTGATCAACAGTGGATGCCTTTGCCAGGTTATCGAAAGCGTTTGTTTGATTGAATCCGGTGGTGTTCCCGTACTGAATGTTACCCACCAAGGTCAGCGACCGACCGGGATGTAGAAACTTGTGGTTGTAAGTCAGTTTCAACCCTGCACTCACCTCGCGCGTGGAGTCCAACTGATTCTGTGTACCGTCGTTGATAAGCGTATCGGCACGGTGGTAGGTGTATTTCTTATCGGTGAGGTTGCTCTGCCCCGTGTACGACAGCGTCGGCTGAAAGAGTAACTTGTTGAGTGTGTCGATTTGATACTGCAACTCAAGGCGCAAGTTGACATCCCACACCCGCGACTGCTTGTTCATCGAGTCGGTATTGAGGTATGTATAATCCGTAGTGTAGGACTCCTTCTCGGTCTGTGCCAATGTGTGGTTGCTCGAGTGATTGACTGCCGCGTCGCCTCCCAAGAGCAACGAAGTCTGCCCGTCTTTCTTTTGTATGCGATTGTTGAAATCGACATTAGTATTCACACCGAGGTTCTCACTGCGGGTGATGCCCGAATTGGCGTCCATACCGAAGTCGCCACGCCCGCGCCCCATACGCACCTCGTTGGTGTTGTTGGCACTACCGATAATGGTCGTTTGACTCTCGCCAAGCAGGATGTTGGTAAACAGGTTGGCGTTATAGCGGAAGTCGTTCTCGAAGAAGTGCTTGGTGCGTTCGCCTGCTGTGCTGCCGTAAGCGGTATTGCCATAGTCAAACCAGCCACCGTTGTCCGTCACCATATCGGCTCCCACAGAACCAGTGTACTTTCCGAATACGCCCCGCTTGCGGTCTTGCTTGAGCGTTAGGTTGATTATGTGCTCCGAGTCATCGTCCTCGAAGCCCGTCATCTTCGCTACATCGGACTTCTCATCGATGACCTGAATCTTCTCTATCATGTCGGCGGGAATGTTCTTGGTGGCGGACTGTACATCGCTACCGAAGAACTTCTTGCCGTCGATACGCACCGCCGTAATGCTCTCGCCGTTGACCGTCACATTGCCTTGTTGGTCAACCGTCACGCCGTTCATCTTCTTAAGCAAGTCCTCCACCATGGCGTTCTCGCCCACTTTGTAGGCAGAGGTGTTGTACTCAATGGTGTCGCCCTTTACGGTCATCTCGGCAGCATGCCCTTGTACACTAACCTCTTGCAGCGCCAGCACATCTTCGCTCAGGCGGATGGTCTTCACCGTGATGGTATGGTCTTTCGCATTCTTACTCGTCACATTGACTGCTACTGCCTGTTCCTTGAAGCCGATACTCGACACAAGCAGTTTGTACTGCCCGGGCTGAATGCCCCGCAGGATGTACTGACCCGTGGCATCGGTCTGTGCGCCTTGTATCATCGTGGAGTCGCTGCCGGCATACGCAAAGAGCCGCACTGTGGTCATCTCCACCGCTGTGCCGTCGGTATTGCTGACCACCTTTCCCGTCACGCTGTACTTCGAGGCAGACGCACTCTGTGCAGTTATCGTCTTCGAGGCAGACACACTCTGTGCGGCTATCGGCTGCGGAGCAAATACACCGCATACGCTACAGAGTGTCAAGGCTATAAGAATTATCTTTTTCATACTGCTACGCCCTTTGCAAATCCTGTGCCAAATAGTCAGCACCGACGACTGCATTCTGTACGAATGGTAGTATTTGGTTCTGCGAGTGGCAGCGTTTGGCACAATGTGTAGTGGGTTTTTGCGCAGTAGGTGGTAGTGTCTAGCATAATAGGCGTATATAAAAATAAGATACTCCGATTGTGTTCGGAATATCTTATTCTCCTGCATTGTTATGTATTGTGGTCTCAGTAGGGCTTGAACCTACGACCCCCTGATTATGAGTCAGGTGCTACTAACCAACTGAGCTATGAGACCATCGTGCATAGTATGGCTGCACGAACCTGTGATTACATTATCTTATGCCTGCGCACTCTCTATCTTATAACGGATAGATGCCGTATAGGCGTATTGTTCTGTACAAATATCGTACCAAAGAGAGGAGTGTGCGTGTTTTTGCTTAAAATTGTGCGCTGCTCCTATTTTAATTTACATCTGTTATTGTTTGATGTTGCGGCAGTAGGAGTATTGTCCCGCTTGCCTCTATGGTCATTTATTGCTTTGCGCCGTGGAGGGAGGAGGGATAGAGTTCAAGGCACTCGTCTTTTGTAATTGCCTGTTGCTCTTCGGTCAGCGTCGGGATGACCAATTCCGCTCCCGGTGTCAGCACCGAGGGATTGGGAATGACTTTGCGGTTTGCGTAATAGATATAAATCCAGCAGTGCGTATTGCCGTAATGCTTACGCGCTAACTTGGCAAGGGTCGTATTGGCGTCCACCGTCTCGGTGGCAACGGGTGCGGCACTCGTCAGGTCAAGTGTGGGTTTGCTCTTCTTCACCTGCTTGGAAGCGGGTGCTGCGCCCGTGTCGTGCTTCTCGCAAGCGGATTGGAAGGCATTGAAATCCTCTTCCGTAACGAAGCGTACCTCTACGCGGCGGTTAGCAGCGAAGACAGCGCGTCCCGACTTGGAGGTCAATGCACCGCGACCGCAGGTGGCGATATGGTCAGCCTCCACGCCGTACTCCGTACTCAACTCGTGTGCTACGCTTGCAACACGGGCATCGGACAGGCGGTTATTGAGGGTGGCAGAGCCTGTGTTGTCGCAGAACCCGGCTATCGTCACGAACTTGTTCGGCGACTGCTCTAGGCGGGCTGCGACTTGTTGTATCGTGATAAGCCCCTCGTCGGAGAGCGTGGACTTATTATTCTCAAAATAAATATAGTAGCACTCCTCTTTTGCGGCAGCGGCAAGTGTCTTCTCTGCCACAATGGTGTCGCGATGAACAATGACAAGGGTATCACGCATACCCGTACCGTTCGCCAACTCGTCGCGCAGGTTGTCCAATTCTTTCCGGTGGCGTTGGTCGTTGAGGATATTCTCCGACGGGATATTGCGGATATGCGTCTTATGCACAGCGTCTATCTTATAGCGCAGAGAGAGCGTCACATCAACGATACCGTCGTTATTGGTGCTGGCACCGTTAACAAGTTTCCCGTTTTTATCAATAACGGGGGTGCGGCGGTCTACATCGTCTTTGGTAAAGTACGCATACTGCCCTTTCAGCCCGAGCGCAATGCTGCGAGAGAGGTTGAATTCAACACCGACACCGATGGCTACATACGGGATAAGGGTATATTTGTCGTCTTTCTGTTTCTCGGCGGTGGCGGTATGCCACTTCATATCCCCCTCGTAGTAAGTGGTGTTGTTATAGAATGCCAAACCGCCACCTGCGAAGAGTTGCAGGGCTGCCAACTTGCGCTGTGCGTGCTGCGTGAAAGCGCTCATCAGGTCTAGCGTCAAATAAGCGTCCGCACGATGAAGAAGACCCTCGAGCAGAATGTCGGCATTTTGTGCCGATTTCTTGGTGTCGCCTGTAACTCGATACCAATCAAAGCGATAGTCTAACCCAAGTCCAAGGTACGGAGTGAACGAATACTCCACGCCCAGGCTTGCAGACGGCGCCCACACAGGGTGTTTCATCTCGGAATTAAAATCGCCGTCGAAGGAGTTAAATCCTGCGTCGATAAGCAACGACCAGTGCGATATTTCTTGCGCTACTTCTTTATTCTCGCTCACTTTCCAGGGGTGTGCACCGCGCACCTCGCTGTCCGATTGCTCGGCATACACAGCATCTGCAAAAGCAAAAAAAACCAATACCAACAGAATGAGAGATAGATTCTTTTTCATTATTTCGGTAATTTCTATAGAAAGATGTTGGGGTATAGTGTAGTTAGGTTATACCAAAAACGCCGCAAAGTTACTACAATTCCTTCGAATAGGCAAATAAAAGTGTAAAATCTTGCGATTTTATAGTCTAATGTTGTGTATATGCCGATAAAATGCTATCTTTGCAAGTGCATTTGAAGATTGGGTGTGGTTTCGTGGGGTGTTGTGCGAGGCGTGGAACAATGTCGATTTTGGCTTGAGCCTGGCTTGAGGGTTGCTTAGCGTTGCCTTGTGGAGCACTTTTTGCTCGCTACCCAATCAACGGGAAGACGAGTAGTAATGGGGGATAGAGAAGAGTCTCGCAAAGAGGGATGAGAGGGAATTTAGGAACTTTTAAACCCCGACCTCCCCAACCCCTCCAGAGGAGGGGGTAACAGAGTAGGGGCAAGACCTCCCCCTGCCCCTCCAGAGGAGGGGAGAACAGAGCATAGTCAAACGGCTCTGACGAGCCGTCGCGGGGGAGGATACCCACGCCCCCGGGCTGTTGGCAATCTGTCCCTACATTAATAGCGGTTTGAATAGGGAAGAGGGGTTCCATGCTACCAGGCTGCGGACAATTCCTAATTCCTAACTCCTAATTCCTAATTATACCGGCAAAATAATCAATTACTTATACTTTACAATCATGGACATTCTACAAAAAATGCTTGAGCGGGCGCAGGCAAATCCGCAACGAATCGTACTGCCCGAGGGCGACGAACCCCGTACACTGGAGGCTGCAAACCTCATTTTGAAAGACAAAATCGCGAACCTGATTCTGGTCGGCAACCCCGACACTATTCACAAAATGGCGCAAGAGAACGGGTACGAATATATCAAAAACGCCACCATCATCGACCCCGAAAACGACCCGAAAATGCCGGAATATGCGCACCTGCTCTATGAACTGCGCAAGGCAAAGGGCATGACCGAGGAAGAGGCTGCCAAGAAAGCCAAAGACCCGCTGTACTTGGGCTGCCTGATGATAAAGAACGGCGACGCTGACGGCGAGCTGGCCGGCGCACGCGGAACGACCGCTGACACCATCCGCCCCGCATTCCAAATTCTGAAGACCAAACCGGGTGTTTCGATTGTATCGGGCGCATTCTTGATGTTCACCCCCGCCAAGCAACTCGGTGAAGGCGGATTCTTGATCTTTGCCGACTGCGCCGTTAACCCCTGCCCCGACGCACAACAGTTAGCACAAATCGCCATCTCGACCGCTGAAACCGCTCGCACGCTCGGCGGATTTGAGCCGAAAGTGGCTATGCTTTCGTTCTCGACCAAGGGCTCGGCAAAGCACGAATTGGTAGACAAAGTAACCGAGGCTACCCGCATCGCCAAAGAGCTGGCACCCGACCTCTGCATCGACGGTGAGCTGCAAGCAGACGCTGCGCTGGTGGAGAAAGTGGCTGCCACGAAGGCTCCCGGCTCGAACGTGGCCGGCAAGGCAAATGTGCTCGTATTCCCCGACCTGCAAGCCGGCAACATCGGCTACAAGCTGGTAGAGCGTTTCTCGGGCGCTGACGCCGTAGGTCCTATCCTGCAAGGCATCGCCGCTCCCGTGAACGACCTGAGCCGCGGCTGCAAGGTACAAGACATCGTACAAATGGTCATCATCACCGCTAACCAAGCAATCAAATAACGATATGAAGATTTTGGTTCTTAACTGCGGCAGTAGCAGTATCAAGTATAAGTTGTTCAACATGGACAACAAGACCGTAATGGCACAAGGCGGCGTGGAGAAAATCGGCCTGCCCGATTCGTTCCTGCAAGTGAAGTTGCCCAACGGCGAGAAAGTGAAAATCGAAAAGGCCATGCCCGAGCATACCATTGGCATTCAGTTGATTCTGGACACGCTGGTGGATGAGAAACTCGGCTGCATCAAAGACCTGAAGGAGATAAACGCCGTCGGACACCGCGTGGTGCACGGCGGAGAGCAATTCAACAAGTCGGTGCTGATTACGCCCGAAGTGAAAGCCATGATTGTGAAGTGCGCCGAATTGGCTCCGCTGCACAACCCCGCTAACCTGAAAGGTATTGAGGCCATCGAGAAAACCCTGCCGGGCGTGCCGCAAGTGGCCGTATTCGACACGGCATTCCATCAGACTATGCCCGAATACGCCTACATGTACGCGCTGCCGTACGAACTGTACGAGAAATACGCCATCCGCCGCTACGGATTCCACGGAACGAGCCACCGCTACGTGTCGGCTCGCGTGTGCGAGTACCTCGGCGTGAAGGCAGAGGGAAAGAAGATTGTGACGGCACACATCGGCAACGGCGGCTCGTGCGCTGCCGTGCTTGACGGCAAGTCGGTGGATACCTCGATGGGTCTGACGCCCGTAGAAGGACTGATGATGGGTACCCGCTCGGGCGACCTCGACCTCGGTGCAGCTACTTATATTATGGATAAGGAGCACCTGACGACCGCTGAATTCAACAACCTCGTGAATAAGAAATCGGGACTGATGGGAGTGAGCGGTGTGTCGAGCGATGCGCGCGACATAGACGCAGCCATCAAGGAGGGCAACCACCGCGCTGACCTCGCACGACAGATGTTTATTTATCGCGTGAAGAAATACATCGGTGCATACGCAGCTGCCATGAACGGCGTGGATATCATTGTATTCACGGGCGGTATCGGCGAAAACGATGCCTACATCCGCGGCGAGATAGCCAAAGGATTCACCTATCTGGGTGCGGAACTCGACGAGGCCAAGAACGCCGGAATTCACGGCGACGAGGCAGTGATCTCGACCCCAAACAGCAAGGTGACGATTTGCGTCATCCCGACCGACGAGGAACTGATGATTGCAGGCGACACGCAGGCGCTGGTATAA
>CAVFIY010000006.1:0-23642 GCA_963622435.1 Bacteroides uniformis
TCCGGCAGCCTGGGGGCGTGGGTGTCCTCACCCGCGGCGGTTTGGAACAAACCGGTTGACTATATACTTTGCTGAGTCCGCCACGCCAACCTCAAAAGTTCCCTGTTTGCTCCTTCCTCCCTCCTTTGGAGGGGTTAGGGGAGGTCTTTCCTTTATTTCTTTTATTTTTCGCGAGCGCAGCGAGCAGGATTCTTTTCTTCCATTTTTCTTGCCGCTTGCGGCAAAGGAGACTTTTCTTTCATTTTTCGCGAGCGTAGCGAGCAGGATTCTTTTCTTCCATTTTTTCTTGCCGCTTGCGGCAAAGGAGACTTTTCTTTTATTTTTCGCGAGCGCAGCGAGCAGGAACATTTTCTTCTATTTTTCTTGCCGCTTGCGGCATAGGAGTTTTCGTCGCAGTTCAATTCCCCTGCATGTTAATTGTTAATTGTTAATTGTTAATTGAGAACATTGTCTTATATATTCTCTCCGTTGCTCCGAGTTCGCTCTCGACATACGCCCGTGCGGCGCGCCCCAACGCCTCGTGGTCTTCGAGTGCGTGGTCCATGGCTCGTTCAAACTCCTCGTAGGTCTTCACCGAAGTGCCTGCGCCGGCGGCAATCAGCCCTTTTGCCTCTCGAAAGTGCTGATAATTAGGGCCGAACAGCACGGGTACGCCATAGACAGCCGCCTCGAGGGTGTTGTGTATGCCTGCGCCGAACCCGCCGCCGATGTACGCCACCTGCCCGTATTGATAGATAGACGAGAGCATGCCCAGCGTGTCGAGCAGCAGTACCCGCGTGTGCTGGATGTTCATCTCATTCGCCTCTGTGTAACGCACATAACGCCCGTGGAAGATTTGGAATATCTCGTGCAGATGCGCCTCGTGTATCTCGTGGGGCACCAGCACCAACTTCGTGTCTTCGTGCGTGTCCATGTACTGCGCCAATAACTCTTCGTCTTGCGGCCAGGTACTCCCTGCGATAATCACTTTCTGCGCCCCCGCCACAAACCGCTCCACGACGGGAATTTGCTTGGCGTGTCCGGCAATCTCGTTCACACGGTCGAAGCGCGTGTCGCCCGCCACCGAGGTGTGCGTAATGCCGTGTGCCTGAAGCAGTTGCATCGACGCCTCGTCCTGCACATAGATGTGTGCAAAGTACGACAGCAGTTTCAGATACGGCTTCCCCCACGGCAGGAAGAATAGTTGCTTGGGGCGGAAAATCGCTGATACACTGTAGGTTGGAATGCCCTGCCGATGTAACTCCGTCAGGTAGGCGGGCCAGAACTCGTACTTGATAAAGATAGCCTTTGCGGGGTGTACGAGCGTTACGAACCGCCGTGCTTTGCGGGGCGTGGCGAAGGGCAGGTAGGTTACTAAATCCACTCGGTCGTAGTTCTTGCGCAACTCGTACCCCGATGGTGAGAAGAATGTGAGCAGTATTTTCTGCTGCGGCTTCTCGGCGCGGAGGCGTTCGATGATAGGCCGTGCCTGCTCAAATTCACCTACCGAAGCGGCATGTATCCATACCGCATTTTCGAGTCCGTGTTCGTTTTTGTATGTTTCTATTTTGCGCAATGCTTCTTTCTCGCCTCGCACCAACAGTCGGGCTTTTCGGTGTCCGAAGAAAGCCGCAATGTGTAATAATAGGAAATATAGATACATATTTTGTTCGCTGTCGCTCGCGTTATTCGCCTCGCCTACCGGCTTCGCGTATTCTCGCTCTGCGTATTTTGCTCGCCTATCGGCTTCGCGTATTCCCGCTGTGCCTACCGGCTTCGCGTAAGTTTGTGTACTTTTTCGTTCGCTCTCGACCTGACTACTTTGTTTATTTTCTTCCCTTTTTCTTGCCGCCTCGGCGGCAAAGGAGTCAATATTAAAGGAGTCAATGTCATGTAAGTAGGTGTCTTGTCTTCTTAATCTCTCGTGCGCCTGCGCACAGGAGTTTCGCCCTCCCCGCACCCACTCCTGCGCCCAAACGCTCCCCTCCCATGCACTTACTCCCCTCCTTTGGAGGGGTAGGGGAGGTCGCCTTCTTTTCCTTAGAGCCCCCAAAGTTACTGCTTTTTTTTGAGATAGGCAAATTATTTCGGTATATCGATTTTTTTTTCTAATTTTGCACCCCGAATTAGGTCTTCATCCCGAAACCGATAATTCCTAATTCCTAATTCCTAATTTCTAATTGATGAACGAAGTTATAATTCTTGCCATTGAGTCGAGTTGCGACGACACCTCCTCGGCGGTCATTCGCAACGGCATTTTGCTCAGTAATGTCATCGCCTCGCAGAAAGTGCACGAGGAGTATGGCGGCGTGGTGCCGGAGTTGGCGAGCCGTGCGCACCTACTCAATATCGTCCCCGTGGTCGATACGGCATTGCGCCGTGCGGGTGTGGACAAATCCGACCTCTCCGCCATCGCTTTCACACGCGGCCCCGGGCTTCTTGGCAGTCTCTTGGTCGGCACTTCTTTTGCCAAAGGCCTTGCCCTTTCGCAGCATATCCCTTTGATAGAGGTCAACCATCTGCAGGGGCATGTCTTGGCGCATTTCGTCGAGCCGTCGGAAGCACTCAAGGCAGCCACCCCGAGCCTCCAAAATGTCGAGATTAAACACCCCAAGTTCCCTTTCCTCTGCCTGCTCGTCAGCGGCGGCAACAGTCAAATCGTGTTGGTGAAGAACTATAACCGGATGGAAATCATCGGGCAAACCATCGACGATGCCGCGGGCGAGGCGTTCGACAAGTGTGCCAAAGTCATCGGCTTGCCTTACCCGGGAGGACCCTGGATCGACAAGTTGGCAAAGCAGGGCGACCCCAAGGCGTTCACTTTCGCCCGCCCGTCCATCCCCGATTACGACTACTCTTTCTCGGGTCTGAAGACTTCGTTCCTCTACACCCTGCGCGACATGTTGCGTGCGCACGGCGTGGATACTGTCGATGCCCTCGCCGAGCAAGTCCCGAACCTCCGCGAGAACCTCTGCGCTTCCCTCCAGCAGACCGTCATCGACATCCTGATGAAGAAACTCATGAAAGCCGCGCAGGATTTGGGCATCCGCCAAGTCGCCGTGGCGGGCGGCGTGAGTGCTAACAGCGGCCTGCGCCAAGCGTTCGTGGACTATGGCAAACGCTACGGCTGGGAGGTCTTTATCCCACCTTTCTCGTTCACGACCGACAACGCGGCGATGGTTTGCCAAGCAGGATATTTTAAGTTTTTGGACGCTGATTTCTGCCCTATCGACGCCGCTCCGTATGCCAAGACACGCATATAATCTCCGTTGACACCACACTTTTTTGCTTGATACATCCTTTGCCTAGGTATTTGTAAAGTGCAGAAAACCACCCGCTTAAGTCCTGTCTTTAATGCTATTTAATAAGCACCTCCAAGCCAGGCTCAAGCCGGGACTAAGCCAGGCTCAAGCCAGCCTCAAGCAAAAGTCGTGTTATTCTAATTTAATAAAACAGCCACCCCATGTCTGCCCCAACGCCCACTTTCCGCACCCGCTTTCGCACTGCGTTCGCACCCTACGCCGACATTACGATATTCGTTGTGACACTGTTGGTGGCGAACTACTTTTGGAAGTTCACCGTCTTGGGCGATGAGGGCGGCACGATGGTCACATGGTTCGGCTTGGATATCACAGCGCCTTTCGACATCCTCTGCCGCCATATCACCACCGTAGTCCTTTGGTTGATAGGGCTTTCCCGCGACACTTGCGTACAGGACACAGCCTGTTCCTATCATTTCCTGTCGGGGACGAGAACGATTATTGAGTGGGGGTGTTCGGGGCTGAAGCAGACTTTTATTTGGACGATGCTGATGCTCACCACCCGTGGCGGTTGGAAGCAGAAGACTTGGTTCATACCTCTTGGTTGGCTCTGCGTCTATCTAATTAATATACTGCGTATTACGCTCATCTCCTTATGGACGGAGTACCATCCCGAGCGCTTTGAGTTCCTGCACACCTACCTCTTCAAGTACCTTTTCTACGCCATCCTCTTTGCACTCTGGCTCCTCTTCACCTCCCGCCTCCGCCCACAAAAAAAGGACACCTTAGCATAATGCTAAGATGTCCTAAACGAATTTTCGGTTGTATCTCCTACAACGCCTGTCCCATAATGGTGTAAAGCCGATCGCCACGGCGAATACGGATGCCCGCAGGGGTAAGAATTTTCACGGCGGTGTCCGTCTTTTGCGCAGGCGCGACATCAACCGTCGTGCGGTCAGGCGTAGTCTTGCCGAGCAGGTAGTACACCGCATTCTCCACCAACCGTGTCCCGTCTTCTGTCAGGTACGCAGTGCTGTATTCCGACAGCCCTATCATCACCAGCCGCGAGTGTAATGTCGTTCCGTTGAGAGTCGTACCCGCAGGCAGGTCTGTGATGGTGGTGTAACTACTCTGTGATACGGGCGCCCCCAATGCAACGGCACTCCCCTCTAAATTCGTCCACTCCGAAATACCGGTAACGGCGTTGGCTTGGCAGGTCGAAAAGAGTTGCAACTCCTGTGCCTCGCCGAAAGTAATCCCGTGGAAGAGTGCGTGCAGCGTGTCGCTCACATAAATGCTCACATCCTGCGTGTTCACGGGACTTCCCCAGTCCCATACGCCACTCTTAAAGAGGAATGGCTTCAACACCAACATAGGCTTGTTGTAACCCCGTAATGATGTGAACGCCGCTGCACCGCTACTCGGCTTCGCCCCCAAGACCAGCACCTCGTAGGGCGTATAATCGTTGTCCGCACTCGCCGCGTCGAGCGTAGTAACGGCAATCGAATCGCTCGACTGTAACCACGCGAGCAGTACCGCATCTTCCGTGCTGTTCGGAGTCGTGATGTATGCCACTTTATGCACATCGGCAGCCTTCACATGCAGCACCGCCACCTCACTTGCGACCTCCGTGTCTGCACCGGTGGTGCTGACCGTAACGGAATAAGTCCCTGCCGCCGTCGGTGTCCCCGAGAGGGTTAAAGTATGATTGTTGTTACTGATCTTATAACTCACGCCATCGGGTAATGCACTGCATTTCAATCGTGTAGCGCTGCCTCCCCATTGGAAAATAATCGGGTCAATTGCCGTCCCGCATACGACCCACTGCGTCTGATTATCGGAGGTGCAAACCACAGTCGGGTGCAGAACTCCGTCTGTCTCATAGCAGCCCAAGTCCGGTGCCGAGCCGTTGAAATCGAACCCGACATCCACGCCTGCGTCTATCAGTGCCGAACTGCTTGCCAACCGCAGCAGCAGCCCTTCGCTGAGGCTCCCGTCTGCTTGGCGTGCCGCAGTAATCTCCGTAGTATCAAGCGATTGGAAGTCTGCTTTCGTGACAGAGAAACCACTCGACCACGAATTGTTCTTGCTCACTTTTACTATGTCGGAGAGAAAAGTATTGGTATTCTTGGATTGGAAACTGATACAGTTCTCAATATCCAAAGTACATCCGTTGTTGTTGTAAAAACTGTAGTCAGCATTGTTCAAATACGCCGTGTTGTTATAGAGCCGCACCGCCCCCGCATCGCTGTTCTGGTCGAACCCTTTCACGCTGTTTGCTACAGACAGACAGTGATGTACCAGCACATTATGCTGTGTAGTATTTCCGCCCAATTTGAACCCGTTCCCATTGCCCATGTTAGGATACTTGGCGAGCGTCACATACACGGTATTACCATCTGCATCCGTCACATTTAGCCCGTCCTTAAACTGGTCGAACCACGCCTTGTCGGTGTCGTAACGCGGGTGGTTGCGCATATCGTACATCGCAGGTCCATTTCCGTAGCACACGCAATGCTCAATCACAGTCTCCTCCGTCGTTACTCGTTGAAAGAAGTCCCATCCGTCGTCCGAATTGTTCCAACTGCGGCAACCGTAGTAGTGGTTGGGCGCACCCGAGTGCTGCTTATCCGCAAAGCCATCCGCATTCCCACCGAAATCACAAGTAGTCAAATTCCCCGACTTATCCAACTCATAGTCGAAGTTATCGTGAGAGTCCACATTCTTAATGAAGTTGTACCCCCCGACCTTCATTTGGCAGCCCGTGTCGGCACCGCCGTAGATGTGCAAGTTCTCGAATATGCAATAACTGCCCTCGTTGTAGAGATTGTTCTTGCCGGAGTAGCGCAGCGTTAAATCCTTGATATGCAGATAACTACAGTCTTTTTCAACTTGCAATCCCCGTGTCCCGTAAGCAGTCTTTCGGAAGTCGAGAATCGCCTGCTCCCCAGGGTAACCCGAGATAACGATGTAGTTGTTGCTTGCTCCGACTTTGCTGCTGATTTTGGTATTATCCAAGTCGTACTGCCCGCCTAATAGATACAGGGTGTCGCCCGCCTGGGATAACTTCTTAATACCGTTACTCAGAGAGCAGGGCGAGGCGTAACTCTGCCCGTTTCCCGTTCCCGTCGGGGCAGCGTAATAGGTCGTTGCCCCCGCCGTGAGGGCAGCAAGTACCCACCCCGAAATCAAAACAATCTTTCTTCTATTCATGTCTGTGTGTAACTATAAGTATCTGATAATCTGTACCTACGCTTCTTGTGTCGTCATCCTATCTCTACTCTCTTCTTATATGCTCGTACGCATCCCCTACCATGACTACCGCCTCATATATAGCACATCCCGTACCGTGCAAGACATTACCCTATATGTATCCCACCTCTTGTATTGTTCTGAAATCCGCTGCAAAGGTACTCTACATCGGCTGCCGTTGTTGCGCATAGTGCGCAATTCTTACCAAGAGGTCTGCACAATTAATTCCTAACTCTTAATTCTTAATTCTTAATTCTTAATTCTTAATTCCTACTCCCTCTCATCGTACACTCGTCAGGCGGCGCACATGGGCGTTGTATGCGTCCTGTTTGAGCAGGTCTTCGAGTGAGATATGCATACGGTAGTTCCAGAAATGACGCGGGTTGGCGGGGATGTTGATACGGTCGGCGTGTGCGTCCGGGATGCGGATAGTCCCGTCAATGGCGAGCCAGTCTTGCAGGGGCAGTGTCACCCACATCGCAGGGCTGTACATGTGCTGATTGATAATGAATTCTGCAATTTCGGGCGACATCTCTTGCGGTGCTTCACCCTGCCACCCCATCTGTTCGTTGTAGAACCGTTGGGTAGTCTGACGGTCTTCTTCCCACCATGCCCGCAGCGGGTTCATGTCGTGCGTCCCCGTTGTGCAAACACTTAAATAAGGTGCGTTGGCGGGGTGTGCAAAGAGCAGGTTGGGGTCTTTGGGCATGCGCTGAATCTCGAGACTGAGTATCTGCAGTTGGTGCATCACATCCGGCACGCACGCAGGCACCATGCCCAAGTCCTCCCCGCAGCAGAGCATGTGAGTGGCGTTGATGAGCGTGGGCAGTTTGCGCATTGCACTCTCCCGCCAGAACGAGGTGTGGCGGCGGAAGAAATAGTCGTTGTAGATGCCCATCAGTATGCGCTTCTGGTCGTCGTATAACTCATTGAATGAGTGCGATTGATAGATCGAGATTCGCGGGTGGAGCAGGTCAGCGTTGCGTTGGTCGCGCACGAACAGCACCTCGCAGTGGAGGTAGATAAGTCCGTTGCAGATGTTCGTTGCCTGCTCTTTCGTCAGCCCCTCTGCCTGCAGCCACTTGTCGTCTGCCAACACGGCGTCGAAATAGTTCTGCACCTTGACTTGCGTGTCGAACTCCTCCTTAAAATAATAGACATACCCGTCGTTCGTGTTGAGGAAATGCGCCTTGGCGTACTCTGTGTCGTAGCCGAACACATCGCCGAGGAAATTCGCACGGATATAGGGCAGCGTCATGCGGTCGAGGTCGAGACACACGCCCATATTCCACAGATCCTGAGCCGAATAGGGTAGGGCGGGCGAGAAGTGTCCGCACAGTCCCCATACATCTGTCTTGCGCATTTGCCAGATGCGGAAGAAGCCCAAGATGTGGTCAATGCGGTAGGCGTCGAAGTAGTCCTGCATCTTTTGGAAACGCTTGCGCCACCAGAGGAAACCGTCCTTCGCCATCTCGTCCCAGTTGTATGTCGGGAATCCCCAGTTCTGCCCGCTGATAGAGAAATCGTCGGGCGGCGCACCCGCCGAGGCATCGAGGTTGAACAACTGCGGGTCGGTGTGCGCGTCCACCGAGTCGGGCGAGATGCCGATAGGTATGTCCCCCTTCATCGCCACCCCGATAGAGTGCGCGTATGCCACTGCCTCCGAGAGTTGTTTGTCGGCGTGGAACTGCAGGAAATAGTAGAATTCTTCGGGGTGTTTGTCCCGTTTGGAGAGGAATGCCGCATAAGGCACCAGCCACTCGCGGTTCTTCTCGAAGAACGCCTTGTATTCTGCGCTGCCGAAGAGCGCGTCCTTCTCTGCTTTGAAGAGCAGCAGGAAGTATTTCATCTTCTCGTCATAGACGCATTGGTAATCCGCAAAGGTCTTTTTGTTAAATTCCTCTTTGGTCGCCAGGTACTTCTTTTTCTGCGCAGGCGTGAGCCACCCCATCTTCTCTATGTTGATGTAAATAGGGTGTAATGCAAAGACACTCACTGCGTTATACGGATAGGAGTCGCGGTTGGTGTGGGTGAGCGTGGTGTCGTTGATAGGGAGTGTTTGAATCATTTTCTGCCCTGTCTTCGCCGCCCAATCCGCCAATTTCTTCAGGTCTTGGAACTCCCCGATGCCGAACCCGTCTTCTGACCGGAGTGAGAAAACCGGCACTGCCACACCTGCCCCTTTGAACCGTGGTTGCGTGCGGCGGAAAGAGCGGTCGTTCTGCACAATGGTCATCCCCTTTTGCAGCCCCCAAATACGGCGGTTCTCCCCCCATTCCATATCGACGACCTCCCCCGAGTGGAGGTCGTAAATCACATATTTATACTCGATTACGCAGTCTTCGTTGGCGATGATGTCCCCTTGCCAGATGGGGAAAGTCGCATCTGAAAGCGGCAGCATGTCGCCGGCGCACCAGTTGCCCAATGCGGGGATGTTGCCCATAATCGCCACGCCTTGTGTGGGCAGCACTTGTGGGGCATCGATAGAGAATCGTACATTGCCTTTCTCTTTTCGGGGTGCAGCGGGGTGCTGACGGCGGAAGAGCGACTTGAGAAATGCCGTGGTGTAGAACGACTTCTCGTAGTTTTCTGCTTGCCAGAAGTCACTGATAACGAGTTTCTTATCTGCAGGTTGGAGGGTGAGGTGGCGCGGTTCGCCAGCCTCGTAGATATACCCGCCCTCTTGTAAACGAATGGCGTATTTATATTCGATATCGCCCGCAAAGTCCGAAACGGGCAGACTGACTGTCCAGAAATCCGTGCCTTGACATTGTAGCAGGAGCGGATGTGCCTCCGTCCAGCCCAGTATGGAGGGCTTGGTCTCGATGACGCAGAGTGTCTGACCGTACGCCGTGCGATAGTTGATTTGGAAAGTTATGTTCATGATATTGAGTAGGTTAGTAGTGTTTTCGTTGTAATCGGCAGCCTGTCCTTTGTCTATTTGACAGCCTCCCTTTTTCTGTCTTTATGTCTTTATTGACAGCCGCCCTTGGGGTCTTGCAATTTGCAGCCTTTGTGTTTTTGTATTGACTTGCAAAGGTACGAATTATTTCTTATATGTACAAGTGTTTCGCGCGAAAAAAGACGCAAGTGTTCTTGGTGCTGCTGCAAAAAAAAGACACAAGTTGGCGTTTGACTATGCCTGGGGGCGTGGGTTGTGGACTAAGGAATTCTAGCGAGGCCCACTGGGCTTCGCTCGCTGCGGGCACTCAATGTGCTGCGCACATCTGCCCTCCGCTTCACCCCACCCGCGGCGGCTCTTTAGAGCCTGTTGACCATACTGTGTCGAGTTCTCCTCGCTTGTTTAGGTAATACTCTAAACACCTGTCTAACAGCCTTTTATGCCCAATCAATGATAATACGGCGTAGCCGTCCGTTCACTACCGTACTCCACCTATTTGTCTATATTTGATTTAATTTTTCGTGTATTTGGAGCGTATTGTCGAGTGTTCCGTCCTTTTATAGTAATAATGTCTAACTTCAAGTTGTTCCGTTCGCAATGTGGATACAAGGAGGATATAGTGTGGATACCGTTCCCTGCAGACGCAAAAACAAGAGGAAACCGATGTGGTCTCCCCTTGTGTGAGTATGTCTGTGTCAGTCGCTTGTTTAGGCGAGTTTGTTTACATAGATTGCCAACTTCGACTTGAGGTTAGCGGCTTTGTTGGTGTGGATGATGTGGCGTTTTGCCAGTTTATCCAACATCGAACTTACTTTCGGCAGAGCAGCAACGGCTGCGGTCTTATCTGTCGTAGCGCGCAGGTCGCGAACGGCGTTGCGAGCGGTTTTAGCGTAATAGTGATTGCGAGCCTTGCGGGTAGCCGTTTGGCGAATGCGCTTCAAAGAAGATTTGTGGTTTGCCATCTTAATCAGTAGATGAAAAATGTGTTATACAAAAGTGTTACCTCGAGGAAGGTTTTCTTTGCGTTTGTTAGTAGTCCATAGCAGAGTCGAACTGCTCTTTAGAGAATGAAAATCTCTCGTCCTAACCGATAGACGAATGGACCAAATCTTGTCTTGCTCTTCTGCTCTCTTGCGCCTTGTCTTCTCCCTGTTCTTTCTCTGATGTTACCCTGTTCTTACCTGCTCTGTGCCGACCCTGATCGGGGTGTTTTTTTCATCGGGCGACACTCGTTCGCAGCCTTTGAGGCGAAAAGCGGGTGCAAAGGTACGACAAAAGTTTGAATTGTGCAAATAGTTGTGTGCTTTTTTCGGAAAAAATCTGCATTTCTTCTGTCTTGCAGAGGTAAAAAAGGCACTGTGCAGGGGCTTTTCTTGCCAAGGTGATGCACGGCGAATCGATTGATAGTGTGTGCATTGCGGGCGCAGACTATAAGTCGCGTACCAAACGCACATAGTGTGCTTCGGTTGCGGGTGCTTCTACAGTCGTGCAACTGTCGGCGGAGAAGAAGAACAGCACACTCTGCCCGTCTTTGGCGGCGGTACTCGACCAATAAGTGCCTGTCGGACAACCGCTTGCGCACGCCGTTGCGGGTAGGAATACCGCCCCCGCCTCGTCTAACTTTTCCCACTCGCGGAGCGTGTAAGTGTTTGTCGTATAGTCGGTTGCGCTCGGAGTGAGTGCGATGTCTTGCGATTTCTCAAACTGGTCGGGCAACAGCAGTAACCCTGCTGTCCCGTCCACGGTGGCGCGTGTGCAGAGGTCGCTGTCTCGCCCCTGAATTAAGTATTCCCATTCCTCTCGGGAGGGGGTGCGCCACTCTGTTCCGAACTCGTCTTCGGGCGCAATCGTTGCCCAATCTGCGTAAGCAGCCTGTGTGGTAATCGGTTGATTCTCTGCACTCCAAGCGAGTCCGTCTGTCCACCCTGCAGTCGCCGAATCGGGGTCGAGGCGGTCGTAAGTGTGTGCCGTAAAACGCCCTGTGTGCGTGCGGAAATTGTATTGCAGATTGCTCGGTGCGAAATAGACCGAGGTGCTGTCGCTCAGAGAGAAATAGGGCAGCAGGTCGCCCCGCTCGTCGTCGTCCGACTGCGTCTTTGCCCCGCCTGCACACCCGCAGAGGAGTGTGCAGCACACGATGCCTAATAGGTACATACTTGTGTGTAATACTCTCTTCCGCATAGATTTTCTGTTGTGCTAACCGATTGTTTTTCTTCTTGTTGTGTAGTAGCCCTGCCGGGAATCGAACCCGAATCTAAGGTTTAGGAAACCCGTATTCTATCCATTGAACTACAGAGCCTGTGGTGTTGTCAGCACCTTCGTGCGGGGAACTCGCCGTACTCCTCAAAAGTGTAGTTGAGGAAGTCGTTCATCGGGTGCGCCGCGGCGGCGATGTCGGCGATATGGTCGAGAAAGTCCGGTGCAACCACCTCATTGTCTGTCAGTTGCGTGGAGAATGTGAATGCCTTGCGCTTTAGCCAATCGGCGTGTACAAAGTCCGGATTGAAGCCCGCAGGCACTTTCTTGAGCATCTCTTCGGTGTCGAAATCGGTGAAGTAGCGTTGCCATTCGGGTGTCGCCATGATCTGTTCCACCTCTTCGTAATTCGCCTCTATCTCTTTGCGCAGTGCCTTGAGCAGTTCGGGGCCTGGACACCATATCCCGCCTGCGAACAGACAGTGTTCGGACCGTATATGCACATAGTAACCGCCCCGCATGGACTTCCGCCCGCCCTTGGCTGCCGGGAACACGCCGAACCACTCTTTGTACGGTAACTTATTGGCAGAGAAGCGAATATCGCGGTAGATACGCCAGATACACTCTTTCGCTGTCAGCCCCTCGAGGGTGGGGTCTATCTGTGTGAGCCGCTCGATGTATGCCTCCGAGAAGCGCACGAACTGCTCGTTGGCGCGGTCGTATTCCCCTTTGTGGGCGTGAAACCACTCGCGGTCGTTGTGCAGTGCCAACTCCCGCAGAAAGTCGAGTGCTATTTGCAGGTCGTAATTACTCTTCATAGAGGTCTTTTAGAACTGTCCGTAGTGCGTCTGTCCAGTAGGGTAGGGGGGCATCGAAAGTGCGTTTGTACTTCGTTTTGTCGAGTACGCTGTAGTGCGGACGCGGGGTCTTGTATTGGTATTCCGACGACAGAATGGGGCGCACTTGGCAACTAATCTTTTCTCCTTTGTCGCTGTCGCACAGTGCGTTATAGAAAGTGTGTATCGCCACGGTGAAGTCGAACCATGAGCAGACGCCCTCGTCGGTGAGGTGGTAGATGCCCGCATGCCATTCGGGGCAGCGGATGGCGGTGAAGATAGCGTTTGCCAGTGTGTATGCGGAGGTCGGCGTCCCCACTTGGTCAAATACCACACCCAACTGCTCTTTCTCTTTGCCAAGGCGTATCATCGTCTTTACAAAGTTGTTCCCGTAGGGGGAGTAGAGCCATGCGGTGCGGAAGATAATCGCGTCGGGGCAGTGCTGCAGCAGCAGTTGCTCGCCCTCGAGTTTCGTGCGCCCGTATGCAGTCTTCGGACAGGGTGTATCTTCTTCATTATAAGGAATATAGGCGTTCCCTGCAAAGACATAGTCCGTGCTGACATGGATGACGCGTGCGCCCGCCGTTGCCAAGTTCTCTACGGCGAGGGCGTTGATGAGGCGTGCGGTCTGCTCGTCCTCCTCTGCTTTATCCACATTGGTGTAGGCAGCGCAGTTGACAATCAAGTCGATATGCTTCTCCTTTATATAAGCGTGTACCGCCTCGCGGTTGGTGATGTCCAACTCTGCCACATCGGTAAAGAAATAGGTGTGCCCTTCGTTTTTGGGGGCGAGGTCTTGCATGCAGTGTCCCAACTGCCCGTTCGCACCGGTGATAAGTATATTCATCTCTTACTAATTAACAATTAACAGTTAACAATTAACATGCAGAGCGGGGAGTAATTAACAATTAACAGTTAACAATTAACATGCCGTTCTGCTTTACTTTGTGTCCCTTTTTCAGTCCTGTCATAGACTGTTCAGTCCCGTTCATTTCCACTCTGCAGTCCCCTCCTCTGGAGGGGTCGGGGAGGTCTGTTAGAACGGATTATCCAGATTCCGCAGTGTCGGGTGTTTGGTGTCTTTCTCGCTCAGAATGCGTTGATCCACAGGCACTTGCCAGTCGATGGCGAGGTCGGGGTCGGATAGGAGCAGCCCGCCGTCTGCCTCGGGGTGATAGAGGTTGTCGCACTTATAAGTGAAGACTGCCGTCTCGCTCAATACGGAGAACCCGTGTGCAAATCCGCGCGGCAGGAAGAACTGCTTGTGGTTCTCCGCCGACAGTTCTACGGCGTACCACTGCCCGTAGGTCTTGCTCGCCTTGCGCAGATCGACTGCCACATCGAGTACACGCCCCACGGTGCAACTGACCAGTTTCGCCTGTGTGTAGGGCGGACGCTGGAAGTGCAGCCCGCGCACTACGCCGTAGCACGAGCAGGATTGGTTGTCCTGCACAAACTGTGCGTCAATGCCCGCCTCGCGGTAGCGTTGCTCGTTGTAGGTCTCGACGAAATACCCGCGTGCGTCTTTGAATACCTGCGGCTCGATAACGACCAGTCCCTCCATGGGTGTTTGGATGATGTTCATAGGCTTGTCTTCTGTCTGATTCTGTGTAGTGTATGTCCTCTATGCGTATGTTAGCGCGTCTTCTCGTCGGCGCAATAGTCCTGCGCAACAGTTCTGCGCAGCAGTCCCGCAACAGTCCGATGCACTCTCTCGAAAGAGCGCACAAAGTTACACTTTTTTTTGCACATACGCAAATTAAAATGGCGGTAGCGTGTGAGGAAAATGTCTATAAGGTGTGCGGGGCGGGGATGGGGGAGGCTGTCCCGTCGGCGGCGGGAGCAGAAGAGGTAAGGAGGGCGACGATGGCGGCGGCTGCGTTGACGGCGGCGGGGGTTGTGCCAAGGAGGGCAGAGATGTGCGTGTAGGCGGCGAGCATACGGTTGCGGTATGCGTCGTCGGTCAGCAGGCGTGTGAGTTCCGCCTCGATGTTCTGCTGCGTGAAGCGGCGGGCAATCAGTTCCTGAATGACCTCCTCTTGGGGGATGATGTTCACCAGGGTGAAGAACTGTGTGCGGAAGACTATCGGGCGCAGCAGCCACTCCAGCCAGCGGCTGCAGGCGATGTAATAGACTGCCGTCTGCGGGCAGCGCAAGAGGGCGGTTTCGAGTGTTGCCGTCCCCGAATTGACTACGGCGGCGCGGGCGGCACTGACCAGCGTGTAAGTGTCCCGTGTGAGTGCCTCGCCCTGCAGGTAATGCGCATAGAATGAGTCTTCTATGCTCGGTGCGGCAGCCACCACAATGCGGTAGTTGTCTTGCTCAGCGGCAGCCACTTGGCGTGCGGCGGCAAGCATCGTCGGCAGGCACTTCCTTATCTCGCTCCGTCGACTCCCCGGGAGCAAGGCGATAATGTTATCGCCTTGCGTATTTTCGCCCTGCGTATTTTCGCTTCGCGTATGCGTTGCCGCCTCCCGCCATGCGCGAATGCAGTCCTGTGTGGGGTTGCCGATGTAGGTGCAGGTGTAGCCGTACTTGGCGTAGAACGCCGGCTCGAAGGGGAAGATGCCCAGTACTTGGTCGCAGAGGCGGGCTATCTTGTGTACCCGCCATGATTTCCACGCCCATATCTTGGGCGGGATGTAGTAGATGATTTTCGTCTTTGGCAGGTGCTTTCGGCAGAACGAGGCGACCCGCAGGTTGAAACTCGGATAGTCGATAAGTATCAGTGCGTCAGGCTGTTCCTCGAGTAGTGCCTCGTAGGCGATGCGGAAGTTGCGTCGTATGGCGGGCAGGTTCTCCAGCACGGCGAATACCCCCATGTACGCCATGGCACGGTAGTGCTGGCGGAGCGTACAGCCTGCCTCCTGCATCTTATCTCCCCCCAGCCCGACAAAGGCGGCGGCGGGATCTTGCGCTGCCAACTGCCGCATCAGGTTCGAGGCATGGAGGTCGCCCGATGCCTCTCCTGCGATAAGGAAGTACTTCATGAATGTGTGTACGGTATGGGGTGGATAATGTGCTGTGTACGAGTGTGTTACTCGGCTAGAGCGATACGGCGATGGCGGCGAGGATATAGGGGAATGCACCTATCAGCACGCCCTTGCTCAACCGCCAGAGGTCGAGTGTATAGAAGACGAATAGGAGTGCCAAGTCGGGGAAGACACTGACGAGCAGCAGTTTGCTCAGTACGCCGCCCGCTTGGAACTGCAGCGTTTGCAGCGGATACCAGAGGTGCATGACATCGATGTAGGTCAGTCCGAATGCAGTAGGCAGGAGCAGCCCAATAAGTACTCCTATCCGGTAGCGGTCGAAGCGTTGCATCGTCATTCTATCCTCCTTGTATCCTCCTTGTATCCTCCTTGCGCAGGGGGGCAGGTGTTCGGGTTAGCCGCCGTGCCGAGTGCGGCATAGTCGGTCATATCTATCGAGACGGGCTGTATGCTGATGAACCCATGCTCGATGGCCCACATGTCGGTGGTCTCGTCGGTCGGCTCGTAGTTGATGAATTCCCCCGCCAACATATAGTAGGTGCGCCCCTCGGCGTCCGTGTAGGTCTCGAGTTCTTTCTCCCAATGCCCTTCGCACTGGCGCGTCCAACGAATACCGCGTATCTCACCCACGGGTGCGTTCACATTGTAGCACCTGTTCTCCTCGAAGCCCCGTTGGCGGAGCAGCCCCACGATACGCGTCAGGTAGGGGCGGAAGAGGCTGAAGTCTGCCTCGAGCGAGTGGTCGTCGAGCGAGAAGCCGATGGCGGGTATCTTGTGTTCGGTGGCGACGAAGCATGCCCCCATGGTGCCGGAGTACATCAGGTTGACCGAGCAGTTGTTGCCGTGGTTGATACCGCTCACGAGCAGGTCTATCGGCCTGTCGCGGAACAGTACTTCGATGAGCATCTTCACGCAGTCGGCGGGTGTTCCCGTGCAAGTATAGACATCCACATCGGGTGTCGATTCCTCCTCGAGGTGTTGTATATAAATGGGTTTGCCGACGGAGATACAGGTGGCGTGTCCGCTGCGTGCGCTGTCGGGCGCGACCACCGTCACATGCCCGAGTTTCGTCATCTCCGACACCAAGGTGCGGATACCGAGTGTTCCCCACCCGTCGTCGTTGGTGATTACTATTTCCATATTGTCTTATTCTCTGTCTTATGTCGCCTTACTGTTGTATCGTGGCGATGACGCGCTGTGCCAGGGCGTTGGCTTCCTCCATGGTCGCCGCCTCGGAATAGACGCGTATAATGGGTTCGGTGTTGCTCTTGCGCAGGTGTACCCAGCCCTCTGCGAAGTCGATCTTCACGCCGTCCTTGTCGTTCAGACGCTCGTTGCGGAAGACCTCTTTGGCGTGTGCCAGAATGGCATCCACTTGCATGTCGGGCGTGAGTTCGATACGGTTCTTCGAGATGCAGTAGTTCGGGTAGGTGCGGCGTAACTCGCTGACTTTCATCCCCGTGTGCGCCAGGTGGCTTAGGAAGAGGGCGATGCCTACCAGGGCATCGCGCCCGTAGTGGCCGGCGGGGTAGATGACGCCGCCGTTGCCCTCGCCGCCGATGACGGCATGGGTGGCTTTCATCTCGGTTGTCACATTCACTTCGCCCACTGCCGACGCGCTGTATTCGCCCCCGTGTGCGTGTGTTACATCGCTCAATGCACGGGTGGAGGACATGTTGCTGACCGTGTTGCCGGGGGTGTGGGAGAGGACATAGTCCGCCACGCTGACCAGGGTGTATTCCTCGCCGAACATATCGCCGTTCTCGCAGATGATGGCGAGGCGGTCTACATCGGGGTCCACCACAAAGCCCACATCGGCTTTGCCGCTCTTCATCAGGTCGCTAATCTCGGTCAGGTGCTGCGGCAGGGGTTCGGGGTTGTGCGGGAAGATACCGTTCGGTGTGCAGTTGAGTGCGATGATGTTCTTCACGCCCAGTGCCTTGAGCAGGGCGGGGATTGCCAATCCGCCGACGGAGTTGACGCAGTCGATGGCAACGGTGAAATTCTTCTTCTCGATTGCCGCCTTGTCCACGAGTGACAGACCGAGTACATTCTCAATGTGGTAGGGCAGGTAGTCTTTCTCCGAGATATGCCCGAGGCAGTCCACCTCGGCGAAAGTGAAGTCCTCTTTCTCGGCTATCGCCAGCACGCCCTTGCCCTCTGCGTCGTTGAGGAACTCGCCTTTCTCGTTGAGCAACTTGAGGGCGTTCCACTGCTTGGGGTTGTGGCTCGCCGTGAGGATGATACCGCCCGCGGCTTTCTCGCCGATGACCGCCAACTCGGTGGTCGGCGTGGTTGCCAAGCCGATATTGACTACATCGTAGCCCATGCCCATGAGCGTGCCGCTGACGAGTTGGAAGACCATGCCGCCCGAGAGGCGTGCGTCGCGCCCTACGACTATCTTGTTATTATCAGGCAGTGCCGCGCGCCGCTGTGTGGCATAAGCCGCCGTGAATCGAACGATATTGACGGGGTCAAGCCCGTCGCCGACGCGTCCGCCTATGGTGCCGCGGATGCCTGAGATACTTTTTACCAGACTCATAGATGTATAGATTTTAGAAGGGAAGTACTTGTCAGTGTTTGATACGCATACTCAGTATGTATATATAAGGTGTTACGGAGTTCTCGTCGTCCGAGAAGCCCTGCTTGCTGGGGCAGATGATTTGGCACTTGGAGTCGGAGTAGCGCATGAGTTGGATGGCGGACATCCAGCCCAGGCAGGTGGACGAGTAGCCCGTCGGGTAGATTACCTCCACCGGCGAGGGGCTGTCGATAGTCGTCCAGATACTCGTGGTGTCGGGGTTCTCCGTGAGGGCGAATTTCTTGTAGCGGATATTCACTTTGTCGCCGCTCTGCACGGGGTCTATCGCCGAACTGTCCGCCCGCAGCGAGTCGCCTCGGGAGATGAGGTGGAAGTAGAGGTCGTCGTAGCCGCTGACGCGGTAGTACTCGTTCTCCGCCCACTCGTGGTCGTCGGCGGGCAGTTCGTCGAGGACGGTGATGTGGTTGCGCTTGATGTAGTTCGCTATCAGTTTGTCCTCGGCTTTACGCTTGTTGGAGTAGGTATTCGAGGTGCAACTCGCCACGCCTGCCAGAGTGGCGAGTGCGAGTAGAATAGGCAGTATCTTTTTCATTCGGTCTTGTGGGGAGTGTGTGCCACTCCCCGTGGGGAATTGTATTGTTCTTGTTCTTGTTTGCGGGCGGGTCAGTCTATCGCCACATCGAGTACGACGGAGGTGTAGGGCGGGACGGCGTCGTTGCCGTGCATGCCGTAGGCGGAGTACCACGGGGCGACCATGCGCAGCCGCTCGCCGTGGCGCAACTCGGGTTGCATCACATCGACTGCGATAGGCAGTTCGGAGCGGGAGAAGCGGTAGGTGCGGTGTTCGTCCAGCAGCAACCGTCCGTCGAGGTCGTGCGTGCGGATGTGCAGGCTCCAGTCCTCGTCGTTCTTGGGGGCAGCCCCGTCGGTGTCGCCTCGGTCGAGAATGCAGTACCATGCGTTGGCGTACTCCAGTATGGCGTAGGTGCCGTCCTGCTGCTCGACGAATGTCAGTACCTCTCGGTCTGCCGCCTCCGCCAGTCGGCGGTTGAGTTCCATAAGGGCGATGACCGTACTGTCCTCGGCGGGCTTTTCCCCGCTCCTCTGCGAGGGGCGTTGCGGCGCTGTCTTACCACATGCGACTAACAAACTGCATACCAAAACCGCTCCTGCGAGGGTAAATGCCTGCTTTTTTATCATTCCTCCTGCTCCTTGAGTTTCTCTTTTCTGTACTCCGACGGGGTCATGCCGTAGGTCGCCTTGAAGCACTTGGCGAAGTAGCGCGAGTCGTTCATACCGACCATGTAGGTTACTTCGGTGATGTTGTAGCGTTTGTCCTCGAGCAGTTGTGCCGCCCGTTTGATTCGCATCTCCCGTATGAACTCCACGGGGCTGAGTCCCGTCAGGCTCTTGAGTTTGTTGAAGAACACGGTGCGTCCCATGCCCATATCGTCCACCAGTTCGTCCACCGTCAGGGTGTTGTTCTCCATCTGCTTATCCATGATGTTGAGCAGTTTCGCCAGGAAGGAGTCGCTCGGGATGTTTTCGTCGTTCTTCTGCGGCTCGAGGCGCATGAGGCGTTGGCGGTAGTTCTGTTCGAGTTGCGCCCGTTGGTTAATCAGGTTCTTGACCCGCGCCCGCAAGTACTCCGGCTCGAAGGGCTTGGTCACATAGTCGTCCGCGCCCTGCTTCATTGCCTCCAGGCGGCTCTCTATCGCCGACTTGGCACTGAGCAGCACGACGGGGATGAAGTTCGTGTCGGGCGACTGCTTGATGCGGTTGGTCAGTTCCAAGCCGTCCATGTTGGGCATCATAAGGTCGGTGATGACGAGGTCGGGTATTATCTTCTCCATGCTCCGCAGTGCCTCCACGCCGTCCGCCGCCGTCAGTATGCGGTATTCGTTGCGCAGTATGCCCGTCAGGAACGCGCGCATGTCCTCGTTGTCGTCCACGATGAGAATGGTGCGTTTGTTCTCCTGCTCCTGCTCGATACGGTCGAGTTTGGTCTCGAGGGTCTCCCGCTCCGCCACGGGCGATTGGGCGGCGGAACTGTCGTCATCGACGACGATGTCCGCCTCGTTGCCGAAGTGGTCTTTGCCCGTCGGGAACATGACGGTGAAGGTCGTCCCCTTGCCCACTTCGCTCTCCACCTCGATAAAGGCGTGGTGGAGATCGACGAGTTCTTTGACAAGGTTCATGCCGATGCCCGTTCCCGTGGCACTGCTATTGCTGTTGTTCAGTTCGTTGTTGCTGGCGAAGCGCTCGAAGAGAATACTGCGCTTCTCCATGGGCATGCCCACTCCCTCGTCTTTGACGATGAGCAGCACATAGCCCGGCTTGCTATCCACCGTCACGGTAATGCCCTTGCCTGCGGGCGTGAACTTAAAGGCGTTGCTCAGCAGGTTGAAGAGGATGGTGTCCACGCGGGAGCGATCGACCCATACCGTGCTGTCCGTCGCCTTGTTCTCGATGTGGAAAGTGATGTGCTTGTCGTACGCCTCTTTCTTGAAGTTGGCGCAGGTCTCGTCCACCAGGTCGCTGAGCAGGGTGCGCTGAATCTTAAGGCGCATCTTCTTGTTCTGTATCTTGCGGAAGTCGAGTAACTGATTGACCATGCGCAGCATGCGTTGGCTGTTGCTCTGTACGATCTCCAGTTGCCCCCGTACGCTCTGCGAGAGCCGCTCGGTCTGCAGGATGTTGTTCACGGGACCGATGATGAGGGTCAGCGGGGTGCGCAGTTCGTGGCTGATGTTGGTGAAGAAGCGCAGTTTGATGTCCGTCACTTGCTGCTCCACTTGCACTTTCTGTCGCAGTTTCTCATAAGTCCATACGATGTACCCCGTGAGGGCGACGAGTGCGGCGGCAATCAGCACATAGAGGCATATCGCCCACCAACTCATCCAGAGCGGTGCGCTCACCGCCACGCGGAGTTGTACCTCGTTGTCCACCGCTACGCCCTCCCGATTGGTGGAGCGGACACGGAAGACATAGTTGCCGTGTTGCAGTTTGCTGTAAGTAACTTTCCGTTGGTTGACATTTTGGTTCCAGTCCTCCACGCCGTCCAACTTGTAGGTGTAGAGTATCTTGTGCGCCTGCACATACTCCAGTGCGGCAAACTCGATGGTGAGGTTGCTGCCCGCCTCTATCACGATGTCCCCCGTCGGGTCGAGTTCCTGCCCGTCCGAGAGGCACGCCGTGATGTGCAGGGGCGGCACGGACTGCGTCCGAGCGACGCGGTTGGGCGAGAAAGTGCAGTAGCCGTTGGAGTAGCCGAAGAGGCAGGTGCTGTCCTGTGTGAAGACTGCCTTGGCTTCGGTGAAATAGGTGTTACGCTCTGCGTCCAGGGCGTCGAAGTACTGCATCTTGCCCGTGGCGATGTCGTACTGCATGATGTCGTTCTCGGAGCAGAACCAGAGCGTGTCCCCGTTGCCCGCAATGCTCATCACGATGTCGTGCGGCGTGGCGACGCGTTTGATTTCCGGGGTCGCTTCGGCGGGGTTTATTCTATTCAGCCCGCCGCCGAAAGTGCCGAGCCAGAGCGTGCCTCGGGAGTAGAAGAGGGCGCGTATGTCGTAGTAGGGGAAGAGGCGGCTGCTCAGGTCGCGCGTGTCGATACGCAGCAGCCCCGTCGTCGTGCCGCACCAGAGCGTGCTGTCCTGCAAGAGCAGGGTGCGCACTTTCAGCCCGTTGCCGATGGTCTTCGGCTCGGCGTAGCCGTTCCCCGCGGGGCGCAGTACATCCACGCCTCCGCCGTAGGTGCCGACATAGAGGGTGCCGTCCTCCGCCTCCGCCAGGTCGTAGATGTCGGGGTGGTTCGTCGAAATGACCGCCCCCGTGCGGGCGTATTGCAAGCCGTGTCCCTTTGTGCCGTAGAGCAGCCCGTTGCGACTGTTCAGCCCGCAGTAGATACGCCGCGGGTCTTTCACTATCGTCTGTACCTCGCCGTTGCGCAGGGGGATGAATGCCCGCACCTCGCCGTTGCTCTCCTCCGAGCGGCGCATATCGGTCAGCCGATAGGGTTGCGGCTCCATGTTAATGCAGTCCACCCCGTTGTCGTAGGTGGCGACCCACATCTGCCCGTCGTTATCCACATAGGCGGTGTGAATCATGTTCGTTATATCGAGCGGGTTGACCAGTTCGTCTTGCTCGGGGTCGTAGTACGACCAGCCGCCCCCCGTGGGGTTCACCCAAGTCCGCCCGAGGCAGTCTTCGAGGATGAAGAAGTGCTCTCGCAGTTGCCCCGCGTAGCGTCCGTCCAGTTTCGGCGTGAAGCGTTTCCACCGCCCGAAGCGGTAGCGCAGGATACCGTTCTTGTCGTCCACCTGCCATATCACGCCGTCCTTATCCACCTTGGTCGTCTCGTCGTCGGCGGCAATATCCTCCACCATCTCTTCGGGCAGTTCGTCCGCCGTGCGTGCCTGTATGTGCTTCCGCTCGCGGTCGATGCTGTAGTAATGCGCGTCGTTGGTCATCCACCACAGCACCTCGTCTTCGTCCTCGTAGATGAAGTCCACGCGGTTGTTCACCGCCGCCTCCTCGCCGTTCTCCATGGCTTTGAAGACTTGGAAGGAGTTGCCGTCGAAACGGTTCAGCCCGTCCCAAGTGCCGAACCACATATAGCCCTGTCGGTCTTGCAGAATGGCGTTCACCGTGTGTTGGCTCAAGCCGTTTTCTATCGAATAATGGCAGTGGGCATAGTGTTCCTCGGTGCGCGTGGCGTGCGCCCCGATACTCACTCCCAAGAGGAGGAGAATGCTGATTATTCGGTAGGCTTTCATCGTGCGTGCGGAGTGTTTCATCGCGTGTGTATTATGCTTCCAGTGCTTCCAAGTAACGCCCGTAGGCGGTCTTCATCTCGTGTCCGAGGGCGTGTACCTCCTCGGTCGTTATCCAGCCGTTGCGCCAGGCTATCTCCTCTATGCAACTCACATAGAAGCCCTGGCGGTTCTGAATGGTGGCGATGAAGTTCCCCGCATCGAGCAGGCTGTCGCAGTTGCCCGTGTCGAGCCATGCGAAGCCGCGTCCGAAGAGTTTGACATGGAGCGTCCCCTCCTCGAGGTACATCTTGTTGAGGTCGGTTATCTCGTATTCGCCGCGGGCACTCGGTTGCAGTATGGCGGCTTTGTCGCAGACGGTGTGGTCGTAGAAGTACAAGCCCGGCACGGCGTATTTGCTCTTCGGCTCGGCGGGTTTCTCCTCGAGGCTCAATACCTTGCCCGTCGGGTCGAACTCCACCACGCCGTACGCACGCGGGTCTTTCACCTCGTAGCCGAAGATGCACGCACCCTGTTTGCCGCCGTCCACCAACGCCGCCGCCTCGCGCAGCATGCCGCTGAACCGCTGCCCGTAGAACATATTGTCGCCCAAGATGAGGCAGCCCGCCTCGCCGTGGAGGAAGTCCTTGCCCAGTACGAAGGCTTGCGCCAGCCCGTTCGGCACTTCCTGCACTTTGTATTCGAGCCGCATACCGATACGACTGCCGTCGCCCAGCAGGTCGCGGAACATAGGCAGGTCGCGCGGCGTGGAGATAACGAGTACTTCGCGTATGCCCGCCAGCATAAGTGTGGAGAGCGGGTAGTATATCATCGGCTTGTCGTAAACGGGCATGATTTGCTTGCTGATTGCCTTACTGAGCGGATAAAGGCGCGTGGCACTGCCACCGGCTAAAATAATTCCTTTCAT